>CALBSU010000094.1 GCA_937967285.1 uncultured Acidobacteriota bacterium | reverse complement strand
AAGTCTCTGTCGTGAGTATAGAGCGTCGCGCCGAGTTCAAGTGCCAGCGCAGCCAGATGTGCATCCATAACGAGATGCCCGGTGCATTGCGCTTCTTTTACCAGTCGCTGAAATATAGTCCAGTGGCGATCTCCGGGAACAGCAAGCATCACCATCGGGCGCTCAAGCCATTCGCTGACAAAACTGGTTGCCTCATCAATTGTGAATGGACTGGAAAATGCACGCGGGTTCGTCGAGATCCGCAGAAATGCAGTTGTTGTTTGCCAGGACAAGCCAACGGTCTCGGGTGAGTTGAGAGCATTTTCCCACCAGATTCTGGCCTTCTCATGTTCCGGAGTCGACGAGTTGTATGCATAGAGAAGAAGATTTGCGTCGGGCAGAATCATTTATGCCTTGGCCCCTCCAATTGCTCGAGCAATTCACCTATGTTCGAGTACTGAAGCCCGGGAATCTGCCCGAGCGGGCGTGCACGGACCTTGAATCCTGTGATTTTTTTATGAGATTCGTGGCGACGCTCCAATCCAAGACGGAGAGTCTGATTAACGATCTCCTTAAAGGATATGCCGGTTTTCTTTTGCATCTCCGCCAGGCGTGCGGCAACGTCTTCATCCAATGTCAGCGTGGTTCTCATACTGTTGAAATTACGCGACAAACATCATGATGTCAACAACAACTCATCAACCCATCAAGAAGTAATGTTAGCAACATTGATTATCATCGCATCGGACGCAATGAGGGGATCGCCCAATGCGACTGGACGGATTCTGTCGATATTGTAAATCCGGGATAAACAGGTGAGAATTTCGGATATATTCGACTGACGTACCGATCAACACAACGACTGGAGAATCCGAACCATGCGATCAGCAATTTGGCTTTTGATGATTATCTGCCTGATGGCAATGCCGCCGCAGAAGAACGCGCCGAAAGGCGAGTGGCCGAATTATGCCGCGGACAAAGGGAGCACGAAGTATTCACCGCTCGATCAGATCGATGCCGGGAACGTTTCGAAGCTGAAGATCGCATGGACCTGGGAGGCGCCCGAGGTCGAAATGATGAAGAGCATTCCGGCGCTCGCGGCCAGCATCAACGAGGTGACGCCGCTGATGGTCAAAGGGGTGCTCTACACCAGCACCGTCTCGTCGCAGGTGGCGGCGATCGATGCGGCAACGGGCAGGACGATCTGGAAATATGATCCGGAGACATACAAGGCGGGGCGACCGACGAACCTTGGATTCGTGCATCGAGGCGTGGCGTACTGGTCGGACGGCAGGGATGAGCGCATATTCATCGGGACCGGGGATGCGTATCTGATCGCGATCGACGCGAAGACCGGCAAGCCGGTCGATACATTCGGTACGGGTGGCCGGGTTGATCTGGCGAAGAACATTCCGCACGCATTGAATGCCAAGAACTTTGCGGTCACTTCGCCGCCGGTGGTCTGTCGCGATGTGGTGATCGTCGGGTCATCGATCAACGACATGCCGTTTCAGAAGACGGCTCCGCGGGGTGACGTTCAGGCTTTCGACGCGCGGACGGGAAAACCGGCATGGACGTTTCACACGATCGCTCAGGCCGGGGAGTTCGGCAACGAGACCTGGGAGAATGAATCCTGGAAGTATACCGGCAACACGAATGTCTGGACGCTGATGAGCGCCGACGAAGAGCTGGGTTACGTCTACCTGCCGGTCAGCACGCCGACCAACGACTGGTACGGCGGTCATCGTCACGGTAACAACCTCTTCGCGGAAAGCCTGGTCTGCCTGGAGGCGAAGACGGGCAGGCGCGTCTGGCATTTCCAGACGGTCCATCACGGGCTGTGGGATTACGATCTGCCGGCGGCGCCGGTGCTCTGCGACATTACGGTCAACCGTCGGAGGATCCGGGCGGTGGCGCAGATCACGAAATCGGGCTTCACTTTCGTCTTCGACCGGAAGACGGGCAAGCCGGTCTGGCCGATCGAGGAGCGACCGGTGGCGAAATCCGGGATGCCTGGAGAGAAGAGTTCGCCGACGCAGCCATTCCCGACCAGACCTGCGCCGTTCGAGATGCAGGGCTCGACCGAGGACAATCTGATCGACTTCACGCCCGAGCTGCGCGAAGAGGCGAAAAAGATCCTCTCGCAATACGATCACGGACCGCTCTTCACGCCTCCGACCGAGAAGGGCACGATCAATCTGCCGGGCTGGGGCGGCGGAGCGAACTGGTGGGGCGCCGCGTTCGATCCCGAATCGGGAATGCTCTACATCCCGTCGGTCAGCTCGCCGATCGTCGTCAAGCTGGTCAAACCGCCGGCCGGAAGCTCCGATTTCAATTACATCAGAAGCATGTCGCCGCGTGATATGAACATCTCAGGGCCGAAGGGCTTCCCGCTCTTCAAGCCGCCGTACGGCCGGATCACGGCTATCAATATGAATACCGGCGAGCACGCCTGGCAGGTCGCCAACGGCGATGGAAGCCGGCAGGCGCTCAACGAATCTCTTGCTAAACTCGGAGTCAGCAAGGACGTCGGGCCGGTCGGCGCGGGCGGAGGCCCTCCGCTGCTGACAAAAACTCTGCTCTTCGTTCCGCAGTCGGCCGGCGGGCGAGGCGGGCGTTCAGGCGGAGGCGGCAACGTACTGCGCGCATTCGACAAGAAGACCGGCAGGGTGGTCGCGGAGGTCGAACTGCCTTTCATGCCGTTCGGCGCTCCGATGACATATCTGGCCGGCGGAAAACAGTACATCGCGCTGGCTCTCGGCGACGGCCGGCTGGTGGCGTTCTCACTTCCGTAAGATTTTGACGCCAAGATGCCAAGGTAGCCAAGAAGGTTATCTGGATATGATTGCTCGCTGTATTTCCATTTCGCCCTCGAGCGATTGTTAGATATCGGGTGATTCATTTCCTTAAACAACCTTGGCTACCCTGGCGTCTTGGCGTTTAATCTCCTCCAGTAACCCGGTATTTCAGGATCGCATCGAACGCCGGATCGCTCCCCTTGATCAGATCGGCGAAAGTCGGGGGAGTGTAGAGCACCGGCGGGATCCACGGTCGATGATCCATCGGCCATGAAGTCTGCCAGTAGAGGTCCGAGACGCTGCCGTTCATCCTGCTGTACGGCAGCTCGATTCTGATCGTCTCTCCGATGAAGTTCGGGCTCGACCCTGTCGGCTCACCGACGAAGATGGCGTTGGTGTGGCGTTCGATCAGGGTCGATGTGTTCATGGCGGCTGAGAACGTGCTGCGGCCGACAATGACGAAGAGCTTGCCCGGTTTGTTGATCTTTTCGTTGGCGATCAGGCCATGCACCAGCGGGCGGACCAGAAACGTGTTTCCCCCTCCATTCCATCGCAGATCGACGACCAGCTTCTTGACATCGTTCTCGTTGATGAACTTGAAGACGCGTGCGCAGAAATCGTCGAACTTCTCCTGACGATCGTTGGCGATGGCATTGTACTGAAGCCATGCCAGCTTGTGTTCGGGCAGGTATTCGAACCAGTACGGCGCACGGCGGTTGCGCAGGTAGAGCGGTTCCGTGCCCGGCGCATTTTTGCGAGCGAGCACCCATTTATCGTCGGGGCTGCCTGAGTTGCCTGCAAGGGTCACCGCCCGTTCCCTGCCCGTCGAATCGCGGATCGCGATCTCGACCTGTGTCGGATCGCTCGTCACGCCGACTCCGTTGAGGATCAGCGGACTGCGCATGAGAGACGGCCCGATCAGCTTCGGCCACATCGAATTGTCCCGGCTGATCAGCGGGTCAAGCGCCGCCATGACCTTCTCGACCGTCTGCCCGCCGATCCTGAGCACCTGCGCGCCGGCCAGATCGGCCTGTTCCGGAGCTGTCGCGGTGATGAACAAACCTTCCTCGAAAAGATAGAACTGCACGGGCAGCATCTTCTTTCCCTCGTCGCGCGCGTCGGGATGCCGGATGACGGTGTGCCCGTCGCCGGCCATGGCGGCGATCTTCATAAACGACGTGACGATCTGCGGATCGGTCAGCTTCGGAATCTCACGATCGAGCTTTCCGACAAAGTCGTCGAAGGCAGCCCGGCCGACGCGGCGGAACGGATCGTAGTGGAGCCGCTTGATCTCGCGGACCAGCAGATGCAGATCGAAGCGCCAGCCCTCGTCGCGCGACAGCGCCGCGACATCGGGAGATCCGAGCAGCTTTTTGTATCTCGGATCCTCGCGCAGCGGAGCGAGCTCCCCATTGCCGGCGATCATCTTCAGATTGCGATGACCTTCGTTGATCGATCTTTCGAGGTATTGCATTCCCTTCTCTTTATCGCCGACCAGCGAATAGCAGCGCGCGATATGATAGAGCTGCTCCCAGGGATACCCCGATCCCAGATCGTAGGCCTTTTCAAAAGCCTTGACCGCCTTGCCGTAGTCCTTCAGCCCGAGCAGGACGAATCCGTACTGCGTCCAGTTACGACCGTCGTGCGGATTGAGCGCGAGGGCTTTCTCCCACAGAGCGGCTGCTTCCTCGGGCAGATTCTTCCCGGAACTGGCGCGGGCCTTCTCGACCAGCTCGTGATGAGTCGGCTCTGAGAGCGACTGCGCCGGGACGATCGTCGCTGAGACAGAGACGACCAGAAACGTGATAAAAATTCTTCCGGCTTCCATAAAATGTTCAATCATCATCATTACCATCATTCGAAACCCGTTGCGAATATCGTGCAAAAATGCGCTCATCTCATTCACTCCTGCGATCTCAGGTTATCGCCGAATCAAATTTACAGAGACAGGTCAGCGTTTTAGTCACAAATCACGTGCCAGTTCAGAAATCAGCCTAATTGTCGGGATTATTCTAGTTGACGGGAGAGAAACCGAACTAATGTGTTCGGATATGGGAATCAGCAGTCCCATATCCGAATACTTGTCGGCGATGTGTGCGAGTATCGAAAAATATCATCCGCGCCGTGCCGGTATGACCGGATCCGGCGGGCGAGCTTTGAAATTCACTCCGGAAGCGGATCGCGTCCGACGCCGAGCGCATCGGCGACGCGGTTGATGTAGTTGAACCATGAGGCGATGAGCGTGACCTGCAGAATGCCGGTGTCGTCGAAACCCGCCTCGCGCAATCGCTCGTGATGACCGGGATGGATCTTCGTCGCATCCTTCGTCAATTGAACGACGTAGTCGAGCATGACGCGATCCTGCGGGCTCAGCGGAGCCTTCGTGTAATCCTCGCGCAGGGCGGCGATCAGATCGTTATCGAGTGTCACCTGACGCAGAAACTCTGCGTGAGATTCCAGTCAGTAGAAGCAGTCGTTGACGGCCGAGACGAGCGTCGCGATCATCTCATGCTGAGAGCGTGTGAGCGGAAGTTCGGGCGAGAGCAGCTCACCGAGCCCGGCGAACATGTGATACATCGCCGG
>CALBSU010000093.1 GCA_937967285.1 uncultured Acidobacteriota bacterium | reverse complement strand
GAGATGCTGGAGCAGGCCGACATGGTGGTCGGCTCGAGGACGGGCAACGAGGTCCATATTCCGCTCATTCGTCGTCCGGCGAAATTCGTGCTCGGCAAACTGGCCAACTACGTTTCGGGGACGCACATTCCGGATCTCAACAGCGGGCTGCGCGTCTTTCGGCGGGAGATGGTCATGCCGTACTTCCCGATCCTGCCCAACCAGTTCAGCTTCACGACGACGATCACGCTGGCGATGCTCTGCGACAGCTATGCGATCTCGTATCTGCCGATCGACTATCACAAGCGTCAGGGCAAATCGAAGATCGTGCCGTGGGATGCGGGCAGTTTCGCGATCCTGATCCTGAGAACCGCGATGCTCTTTCGGCCGCTGAGAGTCTTCCTGCCGATCGCGCTGCTCTGTTTCTGTTACGGGCTGGTCAAGATGGTCATCGACCTGACGCACGACCCGAACATCTCCGCTTCGGCGATTCTCGGTTTTCTGAGTGCGCTGCTGCTGGTGCTGATCGGGATGCTCGGCGATGCGATCGCGACACGGATGGGCCGCTTCAATCCGAGCGCCGTGATCGGAGTCCATCCGCGCGAGTTCGACGAACTGCCGGCCATGGAAGATGAACCCGAACCGACTACACTGAAAAACTGACATGATCTGGTTGAGGATATATCTGCTGGGCGGTCTGATCGTGCACAAAGCCGTCTGGGAATACATGAAACGCTCGTCCGGCCGGGGAACGGCTCAGAAATCGGAGAGCGCAGGTCCGCTGGTCACCGCGGTCAAAGGCGTCAAGATTCTGATCCTGACAGGGATCGCCGTACAGACCCTGCTGCCCGATATTCTGCCGATCAGCGAATCGCCTGAGAATATTCGCCTGACCGGAGCGATAATCTACACGATCGGTCTGGCCATAGCGCTGATCGGCCGCCTGCAGCTCGGAAAGAACTGGTCCGATATCGAAGAGGCCCAGGTGCTGTCGCGTCAGCAGGTCGTATCGCACGGCATCTATCATTACATCCGGCATCCGATCTATGTCGGCGATATCCTGCTGCTGATCGGGCTCGAGCTGGCGCTCAACTCATGGCTGGTGATCGGCGCAGTGGCGCTGGTGCCGGTCGTCGTCTGGAAAGCCATCGGCGAGGAGGAGATGCTGGCCTCCAGGCTGAGCGGGTACGATGAATACAGAGCCCGAACCAAGCGGTTCATACCTTTTGTAGTCTAGAAGATGATTATGACTTCGGAGACGGAAAAACCGACCGTTGCGATACTCGGCGCCGGTCCCGCAGGGCTCGGCGCCGCCTGGCGGCTGGCGCTGACCGGCAAGGGGCGCCCGATCGTCATCGAGCAGCGTCCGGTGGTCGGCGGAAATTCAGGCAGCTTCGAGATCGACGGGGTCAACGTCGACTTCGGCAGCCACCGGCTCCACCCGGCCTGCGAGCCCGGGATCCTCGGCGATCTGAAAACACTGCTCGGCGACGATCTGCTCGACCGGCCGCGACACGGGCGCATCAGGCTGCGAGGGCGCTGGATTCACTTCCCGCTCAAGCCGGTCGATCTGGCGCTCGGACTTCCCTTCTCGTTCGGGCTTGGCGTGGCGGCGGACTCACTGCGTAAGCTGGCCGGATCGCGAAACGGAAACGGGCATGAGAGCTTCGCTTCGGTGCTTGAAAAGAGCCTCGGCCGGACGATCTGCCGCGACTTCTATTTCCCGTACGCGGTCAAGATCTGGGGCGTCGGCCCGGAGCAGCTCTCGGCGATCCAGGCCCACCGGCGAGTCTCGTCCGGTTCAGTCGGAAAGATGATCCGTAAGGCGCTCAACAGCGTCCCGGGCCTCAAACCGCCCGGAGCGGGACGTTTCTACTATCCGCGCAAGGGATTCGGGCAGATCAGCGATGCGATCGCCGATGCGGCGCGGAACGCAGGCGCAGAACTGCGAATGCAGACATCCGTCAGGAAGATATTCCCCGGGCGCCCGCATCGCATCGAAGTCGAAAGCCAGGGAAAGACGGAAACATTCGAAGCCGATTACATCTGGTCGACGATACCGATCACCACGCTCTGCCGGATCATCGAGCCGGCTGCGCCGCGGCACGTCATCGAATCCGCCGGGCGGATCAGCTATCGGGCGATGGTGTTGATCTACCTTGTTCTCGATCAGCCGCGCTTCACTCCCTACGATGCCCACTACTTTCCTGAAGGAGAGGTCCGGCTGACGCGGCTTTCAGAACCGTTGAACTACAGCACGGCCGCGCATCCGGCTGACAGGACAGTGCTCTGCGGCGAGCTGCCCTGCAGCGTCGGAGACGACATCTGGGAAGCCTCGGATGAGGATCTGGCCGGGATCGTCAGGGACTCACTGGCCGCATGCGGACTGCCGGTAAAATCGCGGACGCTGAAGGTCGTCACGCGCCGGCTGCCGCACGCATATCCGATCTATCTGAACGGATATGAGCAACATTTCGAGACACTCGACAACTGGGTGGAGGGGCTGGACCGGACGCTGACCTTCGGCCGGCAGGGGCTCTTCGCACACGACAATACGCATCACGCACTGGCGATGGCTTATGCCGCCGTCGACTGCCTGGATCGGTCAGGTCGATTCGACTCAGGCAAATGGAGCGAATACAGACTGGAGTTCAACCGGCACGTGGTCGAGGACTGAAA
>CALBSU010000092.1 GCA_937967285.1 uncultured Acidobacteriota bacterium | reverse complement strand
GGATGGAACTGCCATCAGTTCCACGCCAACAGCGAATTCTACGCCGATTTCGCGAAATACGATGTCCGGATCGATGTCCCCGCAGCCTATCGCGGCAGGATCGGAGCGACGGGCGAGATGAGATCGGAATCCGTCGCGCCCGACGGGCGAGTCAGGTACAGATTCGTTCAGGACAACGTTCATGATTTCGCTTGGACTGTCGATTCGAACTACATCGTGCTCAAGCGCAGGTTCGAGGCGGCGAAAGAGGTCTCGCCGGCCGAGTCCGCCGAGTGGGCCGGACGGCTGGGACTGGATCAGGTCAGACTGAGCGATGTCGATGTGACTCTGCTGATTCAGCCGGAACACATCGCTCAGGCCGACAGGCATTTCGCCGCGGCTTTCAACGGTATCAAGTATTTCGGGCTCTGGTACGGGGCCTATCCGTACCGGACGCTGACCGTGGTCGATCCGCCGTACAATGCCGACGGCGCGGGCGGGATGGAGTATCCGACGCTGATCACCGCGGGCACATCCTGGCGGGCCGGCCGCGACCAGAATCCCGAGGAAGTGATCATCCACGAATTCGGCCACCAGTACTGGTACGGTCTGGTCGCGACCAATGAATTCGAGGAGTCCTGGCTTGACGAGGGCTTCAACACCTACTCCACCTCAAGGGTTCTGCAGAAAGCCTACGGAAACGCTGTGCTGCCCGTCAGCCTGGCAGGCGTGAACTTCTTCTACTTTCCCGTCGAGATCCCCCATCCGCTCGAGAACAGGCTCGGCACGATGCGCGGCGGTTTTCTCGATCCGGTCCTTACGCCATCCTGGAAGTTTTACGACTTCATGAGTTACGGGCTCAATTCATATTCGCGGACCGGCCTGGTGTTGGCGACCCTCGAGCGATATCTCGGCGAGGCGACGATGGACAGGATCATGCGGGCGTATCACCAGAAATGGCGCTACCGGCATCCGACATCCGAGGACTTCTTCGATCAGGTCAACGAGATCACGGGTCAGGACATGAGCTGGTTCTTCGATCAGTTCGTCAGGGGAACGGTTCTGCTCGATTACAAAGTGATCGAGGCCGAGAGCGTCAAGGATCCGATCCCGGCCGGAATCTTCGATGATAAGGGGCGCCGGGTCGAGGTCGAGCCGGACAGCGACAATGAGACCGGGCGCGGATACAAGTCGCGAGTCTCTATCAGACGTGAAGGCGAAGCGTGGTTTCCGGTCGAGCTGCTGCTGACCTTCCAGGACAAAACGACGATCCGGGCGCGCCCGCTTTCGATCGCCGGCGGCACCATCATCTATCAATTCATCGACAGCCGGACAGGCAGGCAGTGGACTGAGGCGTGGAATGCCTCCGATCGCTGGCGGCGAATCGAGGTCCCGGCCTTCTCCCCGCTTCAGAAAGTTCAGATCGATCCGGAGAGAAAGGTCCTGCTCGATGCGAATCTGACCAATAACAGCTGGACCAGCTCAACCGGCGCCGGCGCAACTCTTCGATGGGGCTCCGGCCTCGTCTTCTGGGTCCAGGCGTTGCTTCAATTCTTCAGCGCCATCGGATGATCCGGACAAACCAGAAAGGGATCCAATGATCGGATCGCTGATTAAAGGTCTCAGGCTGGCAACCGTCAACTGGAAGATGCTGCTTCTTCTGCTGGCGGGCAATATTCTCATGGCGCTGCCCGTCGCAATCCCTCTCGTCGCTTTGATCCTGCAAACGACCTCCGGCACCGTTGTTGCGGATTCGATGATGGGCGACAAGCTCGACGTCGACTGGGTCACCGATCTGATCAACCTGCAGATGCCCGGCGTCTCACTCGATTCAGCCGGAATTCAGACAGGGTTGATGCTGGTCGTTTCGGCCGGCACATATCTTCTGCTGAGTGCTTTTTTCTCCGGAGGCATGATCACCGTCTTCGCATCCGAGAGCGGCAGGTTCTCTGTCCGGGAGTTCTGGGCAGGCTGCGGAGCGCACTTCTGGCGGTTCGTGAGGCTGATGCTGATCTCGCTCATCTTTTATGGCGTCGTGATCGGCATCTACATCTTCATTCATCGTCAAATCTCCAGAATCGACGAGGCGGCGACGGCATATGATGATGTGGTCTACAAGCGCTGGGCCGGGCTGGCCGCGCTGATGCTGATGGTCTGGGCGGTCAACATGATCTTCGATTATGCGAGGATAAAGGCCGTCGTCAGCGGCAGCCGGAAGATGATTCGTCAGACTGCGTCGGCGTTGTGGTTCGTGATCCGGCACCCGCTCAGCTCTGCGGCGCTCTACATCGGACTGGTGCTGATCGGCCTGGGTCTCTTCGCTCTCCTGGTCCGGTTGAGAGCGGCGCTGGACGAACCTGCCTGGTCGTCCGTCTTTCTGACATTCACTGTGGGGCAGTTGGCGATCGCTTCACGGATCTGGTCGAGGATGGCGCTCTATGCCGGACAGATCGACCTCTACCAGCGCAAGTCTCCGCCGGTCGATGTTCCCGAACAGATCTTGGAGCAGCCCGCAACGGATGCGGAAGTTATCGACACGACAGTAACGGAGGAACTGTGAGCAAACTGAAGATCGTTCTCAAATACCTGCTGGTGATCTTTTTCGTCGGCGGCGGAATCAATCACTTCGTCAATCCCGACTTCTACATTCGGATAATGCCTCCGTACCTGCCGTGGCATCGCGAGCTCGTCTTGCTGAGCGGCGTCTTCGAGGTCGTGCTCGGTCTGATGGTGCTCATCCCGCGTTATCTGCGGCTCGCGGGCTGGGGATTGATCGCGCTGCTGATTGCCGTCTCTCCGGCCAATATTCATATGGCCGTCAATTCACATCTCTACCCTGAAATCCCGACCGTCTTCCACTTCATCCGCCTCCCGCTGCAACTGGTATTTATCGCCTGGGTCTGGTGGGTATGTATCAGTAGAAAGTAAAAAGTAGAAAGTAGAAAGTGCAAAACCCGCGGAATCGAAGCGAGCGCAATCAACCAGCCCGCGGAGCGGCCGGCATAATGTAGCCTCGGGTGAAGCGAGGCGTCAGCCGA
>CALBSU010000091.1 GCA_937967285.1 uncultured Acidobacteriota bacterium | reverse complement strand
TGCTTGTCGGTCGCCTTCCAGTCGAAGCGCGTGCTGAAGAGATGACCGCGATAGGGGCTCAGATAGGTTCCGCCCAGCTCGGCCACCGAAGCCTGGTTCGGCTGGACGTTGAAGACCTGGGTCTGATTCGTGTATTCGTAGTTGGTGAAGAAGAAGAGACGATCCTTGATGATCGGTCCGCCCACCCAGACTCCCGGATTGCGCCGGACGAAGAACGGATCCGGATTGAGCCCGTCACGGGCCAGTCCCGGATACGCCGCCATGTTGTCGTCGCGGAAGAACATGTATCCCGATCAGTGGAACTCGTTTCCGCCGGTGCGTGTCACAATGTTGACCGATCCGACCGAGGTGATGCCGGTCGAGAGATCGTAGTTGGCCGACGAGAGCTGAAACTCCTGAACGACCTCCTGCGAGAAGTTCATTCCCGTCTGGCCCTCGATCGAGTTGCGGATGTTTCCGCCGTCGACCGTGATCGCGGTCTTGTTCGAGTCGCCGCCGAGAATCGATACCGAGAAGAGAGAATTGTACTGCGACGTCGTGCCCGGGCTGACGGTCACGCCGGGTTCGAGAAACGCCAGCTGCAGGAAGCTCCGGCCGTTGAGCGGCAGCTCCTGGATCTTCTGCCGCGTGATGACTCCGTCGACCGTGTGCGACTCGTAATTGATCTGCGACGAAGTGCCCTCGACAGTGACGATTTCCGTCGTCTGTCCGACTTCGAGCCTCATTTCGAGTGTAATGATCGATCCGGTCGCGACCGTGACCTCACGGATCGACGTCCTGAAACCCTGGACGGTCGTCGTTATTTCGTAATCACCCGCCGGCAGAGCCGGCGCCGAAAAGGTGCCGTCGCTCGAGGACTCCACCTTTCGCTCGGCTCCGGTCGCCTTGTTCTTAATCGTGATGGCTGCCTTGGGGACCACGGCGCCGGAAGCGTCGAGCACTGTGCCCGTGATCGTGCCTGTCGGCACCTGCCCGAAGGCCGATACAACCAGGGCAAGCAAGACCATGATTGGCAATAGCAAACGACTGACGGAACGTTGCATATATTCTCCTTGAATTAGCGAAGCGTATTTCCAAAACCCGACGCCGATCTGTCGACGCGCGCCTCCAGCGGCGCTCGCCCTCTGTCGGCCGGGCTTAACTTCCATCAGCAGCGGCACCCATGCGCATCCAGTGGTCGTGACAGGACGCAGATGCAGCCTGCTGATTCGTCAACTGATCATTGCAAATGATGTTGACCACAGAGGAAATCGACTATCCTCGAAGCGGACGGCCCTTAATTGATCTCCATGCGAGATTGTCCAGCTAGCCCGAAATCCAGATTATCTATTTTTCTCAGTCAGTGCGTGATTTTTTGACGAGGCAGTCGATCCGTTCAATTGGTCTTGCGAGCGGATCAACCGTCCTGAATCCTCGATTCAGGTGGGGACATTATACCCGAAAGTTCCGCTCTGACAACCCTGTAATAATATGTTTGTTTTGACTTGCAACAAAGGGCGCCGTCGTTCTAAATTTACCTTTGTCTGTGGTGACAATGTGGGTAAACATTCAAAAAGGTTGTCACCGGCAGGGATTTTCAGTATCCCTGGATCGAGCCCCCAGGAATTTTGACCATCCTCCAAAATCAGTAGAAAGCAGAAAGTAGAAAGTAGAAAGCAAGTAATTAACAAACTGACCCGGCCGACCAAA
>CALBSU010000090.1 GCA_937967285.1 uncultured Acidobacteriota bacterium | reverse complement strand
TGCAACGGAGGAAACTGGAGCAATTATATCAATAGATCCATCTTGGCTGTCTTGGTTTCTTGGCGTCTAAATCCATAAGATAGCTTCGAAGAACGCCTTCAGTTTCGCCTCGTCCAGCCGGCCGTCGGTTCTGACGCCGCTGCAGAGATCGAGACCGTACGGGGCCACACTGTCGATTGCGGTTCTGACATTTGCGGCGCTGAGCCCTCCCGCGAGAAAGACTGGCGCGCGTACGCTCTCAACAATCCTGCGACTGATCGCCCAGTCATGCACCCTGCCCGTTCCGCCGAGCTCCCGGACCGGGGCAGACTGGTTGCCGGAATCGAGCAGGATCGCGTCAACCTCGCCGTCCAGCCGAATCGCTTCCGCGATCGAATCTTCACCGGTGACGTGAATAACCTGGACGATCCGCACTCCCGGCAGGGCCGACCGCAAATCCCTGTGAGATCCCCCGGTCAGACTGTCGACCAGTTGAATGGTCGTCGTCCGCAACCTCCGATGCTGTTCGATAATGCGCTCAACCTCCCTCAGGCTGGTGAGCAGAAAGGTCTCGACACCGCGCGGGGCCCAGGCTGCTATCTCCGCGATCGCCCTCTCGTCGATCACTCCCGGCCCGCTCGGCATCTCCGACACCAGCCCCAGGGCAGAGGCTCCATACGCGATCGCCATCGACGCTTCAGCTGTATCCCTGATGCAACAGATCTTCACAACCGGCATATCACACTCACTCCCATTTCGATCGCTTGCTCCAAGTCTGTCATCTAATATCAAGATTCTAATAAACTTACATTAATCTGAGCATAAATAATAATTGGACATTCATGATAATTTCCTGTATGGTATCACCCGGCAGATTACCTCACTGGGAGTAAAAGACCCTGATTCGGGCGATTTGACCGAACTTCTGCCGTTAATCATCAGATATGCGAAGAGTTCCCCCGGAAATTCTACCGCTCAACGCAATATGTATGATCTGAATATAAGCCCCGATAAAGATGATATAGAGAATTGAGTGAGACCTCCGCAGATTTCATTCTCTGATCGACAGTCAGGTCAGGGAAAGAAACTGATACCCCCGACCTGATCTTAAAATTTGTTAGCCTCCCAGGACTTGAGATGGCCTGACGGATCGGTATCCGCCTCAAAGGTCGCATGGTGCGATCAGGAGCCGACGGGAGAAGGCTGGGTCTGGCGGCCCTCACAGAAAATGCCGCCGACGAGGAAAACTCTATGAAGAAATCGACGATTATTACACTTGCAGCGGTGCTGTTTGTCTGTATCGCGCTCAATACAGGTGCGGTCAAAGGGTTGATGAGCTGGCTCAGCACGCCGTCGGCGACGCGAGCGGAGATCGCCGGCAAGGACGGTCCGATCACTGTCACCAGCCAGGGCACGGTACTGAACAGATATGCGGTGCTGACAGAGGACGCGCCGGCCGGAGCGCCATCGATCAAGATCGCTGATGCGGGAGGGGCCAACGGACTTGATCCCGCCACTTTGACGCCGGGCGACGTGCTGCTCATCATTCAGATGAGCGGAGCGACGATCGACACCAGCGACACACCGAATTTCGGAATGGTAACGGCGCTCAACAACGCCGGGCGGTACGAATTCGTGACGGTCAACTCCGTCAAGGCCGATACGGTCAAGATCAATCCGCCTTGCGGCGGCCTGCGCTACAGCTATACCGCATCCGAAAAGGTCCAGGTCATCAGGGTACCGCAATATTCGTCGCTGACGATCACCCCCGGCGCATCGCTTGTGGCGCCGGCCTGGAACGGGACCTCGGGCGGCATCATCGCAGTCCATGTCCAGAACAACGCGATCATCGACGGATCTATCGACGCCAGCGAGCGTGGCTACAGGGGCGCAGAACTGGTGATGGCGGGCGGCGGCGGCTTCAGAACCGACTATCGGAGCACGCAGCAGGATTTCGGAGCGCTCAAGGGTGAGGGGATCGCCGGTTACGGAATGGAGCTCGAGAAGTTCGGCGGCCAGTACGGTCGCGGGGCGGCGGCCAACGGCGGCGGCGGCGGTACGGCGCACAACTCGGGCGGCGGCGGCGGCGGCAACGGAACCAACGGAAATGCCTGGACGGGTCAGGGAGTGATGGACGGCGCGGTCACGGGCGCCGCGGC
>CALBSU010000089.1 GCA_937967285.1 uncultured Acidobacteriota bacterium | reverse complement strand
GAAACCTGGGAGGCCGAATCGTGGAAGTACGGCGGCGGCGCGACCTGGATGACCGGAACCTATGACCCGGAACTGGATCAACTCTACTGGGGCATCGGCAATCCTTCATCGGATTTCCACGGCGGCGATCGCGAGGGCGACAACCTCTACACCGACAGCATCGTCGCGCTCAACCCTGATACCGGAAAACTGATCTGGCATTATCAGGAGATTCCGCACGACGAATACGATTTCGATTCAGCCTACGAGCCGATCCTGATCGACGTCGATCGTAACGGTCGCCGTGAGAAGCTGCTCGTTCATCCGCAGAAGAGCGGTTACACCTGGGTGCTCGATCGCGTGACCGGAAAATTTATCGGCGCCTGGCCGCACGTCGAGGCGATCAACTGGGTCAAGGGTTTCGAGAAGGACGGAAAACACATCGGAAGGCTGGAACTGCCGGTCGGCAAGAGCACGATGGTCTGCCCGTTCTGGGGCGGCAGCCGGAGCTGGAACCATGCCGCCTACAGTCCGCGCACCGGCTGGCTCTACAATCATGGCATCGAGTGGTGCAGCATGGTCACTCCGATGCCTCAGAAACCGGTCGAGGGGCGCGGTTTCGTCGCCGGAACCACTCAGCCGGCGCCGCCGCCGGGCGGAGAGATCTACGGTCACATCGATGCCTTCGATCCGGTCACCGGAGCGAAGAAGTGGACGATCAAGACGAAATATCCGCTCACCTCGTCGCTTCTCGCCACGGCCGGCGACCTGGTCTTCACAGCCGACATCGAGGGGAATTTTCTGGCTCTCGATGCCCGGACGGGCCGGCAGCTCTATTCGTTCAATACCGGTTCGGGGACGCGCGGATCTCCGGTCACATACTCGGTCAACGGACGCCAGTATATCGCGGTGCCTTCAGGACTGGGTTCGATCTTCACCGCCGGGCTGGGAGGCATCTGGCCGGAACTCAGAGGTATGCAGCAGGGCTCGACCCTCTTCGTCTTCGCACTGCCCGCTCCGGCAGGGAAATAATCACAGGGGAATTAAACGCCAGGACGCCAAGAGCGCCAAGGGATTAAACGCCAAGATGCCAAGAGAGCCAAGGGATTAAACGCCAAGATGCCAAGAGAGCCAAGGGTTTAAACGCCAAGACGCCAAGAGAGCCAAGATTGATTAATGATATGAAACTTTCAGATACTCACAAATGGACTTATGCCGAATGGAGTTGACTGAGAATTTCGTATCATTAATCCATCTTGGCTCTCTTGGCGTCTTGGCGTTTAAACCTTGGCTCTCTTGGCGTTTAATCCCTTGGCGCTCTTGGCGTTTAATCTCCCACGGTTTTGGATTTTGTCGCCTTCTTTTTGGCCGGGGCCTTTTTGGCTGCGGTATCGCCCTCGTTGCTCTTATAACCGCACTCCTCGTCGGAGCAGTACCTGACCGTTTCGTTCTTTCTGGCGCTGTACTTTTCCAGCAGGAACGGCCGTGAGCATTTCGGACATGCCTCGATTACCGGTTTGTCCCAGAAGACCTGATCGCAGGTGGGGTATTCCGAGCAGCCGTAGAAGGCCTTCCCGCGCCTTGTCTTCTTGATCAGCAGTTCGCCCTTGCAGCCCGGTTTGGGGCAGGGGACTCCCGTCGTTTCGCGTTTGATGAATTTGCATTCGGGATAACGCGAGCAGGCGGTGAATTCGCCGAACGGACCCTGGCGTCGCGCGAGCTGTGAATTGCAGACCGGGCACAGCTCATCGAGCATGACCGGCGCGGCGGCTAGTCCGGTCTTGGTGATCTTGCGGGTATTCTTGCACTCGGGATATCCGGTGCAGGCCAGAAACTGGCCGAATCTGCCGCGCTTGAGCGCCATCGCCTTGCCGCATTTCTCGCAGGTCTCGTCGGCGTATGGGTTTTCAGCCGCCTCTGCAGTCGGCTCTGCTGCCGGTGCCGCGCCCGCGGGTTTGGCCAGATCACGCGTGGTCTTGCACTCGGGGTAGTTCGTACAGGCCAGGAACTGTCCGAACCTGCCGAACTTGATCGCCATCTTCGATCCGCACTTCTCGCAGGTCTCGTCGGTGATGATCTCCTGGCGTTTGACGTCACGCATGTGCTGCTGCGCGGCTTTCAGATCGACTGTGAATTTATCGTAGAACTCGCGCAGCGCGGCGGTCCATTTCAGTTTGCCATCCTCGACTTCATCGAGCTCCTCTTCCATTCTGGCCGTGTATTCGACGTTGAAGAGATCGGCGAAGCTCTCGATCAGCAGGTCGTTGACGATCGTCCCGAGCTCGGTCGGATGGAAGCGGCCTTCGAGTTTTTCAACGTACTCGCGGTCCTGGATGACGCTCATGATCGAGGCATAGGTCGAGGGCCGGCCGATGCCTTTCTCCTCGAGCGCCTTGACCAGCGTCGCCTCGGTATACCGCGGCGGCGGATCGGTGAAGTGCTGGTTCGGCGTCAGCGAATTGAGTTTGAGCCGCTCGCCCTTCTCGACCTTCGGCAGCTTGGCCGCGCGCTCCTCGTCCTCTTCGTCCTTCTCGTCCTTGCCTTCCTCGTAAACGGCGAGGAAGCCGTCGAACTTGAGCACCGATCCGGTCGCGCGGAAGAGATACTTCTCTCCGGCCGAGATGTCGATCGTCGTCTGATCGAAGAGCGCCGGCATCATCTGCGATGCGATGAACCGCTGCCAGATCAGGCGATAGAGCGCCAGCTCGTCCTTGTCGAGATACTGTGCCAGCGAATCCGGCGTCCTCTCGGCCGCAGTCGGTCGGATCGCTTCGTGAGCGTCCTGCGCGTCCTTCTTCGAGCGATAAAAGATCGCCTTTTCGGGCAGGTAGGGCGCGCCGTACTGGCGCGTGATGAAGTCCCTCGCCTCGCCCAGCGCGCTGTCGGCGACGCGGGTCGAGTCGGTTCGCATGTAGGTGATCAGACCGACGGCGCCTTCCTTGCCCAGCTCTTTGCCTTCATACAGCTTCTGCGCGATCTGCATCGTCTTCTTGGCGGAGAAGCGCAGCTTGCGCGACGCCTCCTGCTGAAGTTTCGAGGTGATGAACGGCGGGACCGGGTTGCGCTTCTTCTCCTTCGTCGTCACTTCCGCAACGGTGTAGTCCGCGCCCTCGAGCTCCTTGAGGATCTTCTTCGCCATCCCCTCGTCGGTGATGTGCGTCTCGGTCTTTTTGACCCCGTCGTCGAAACCGGAGGTCTTGACCGTCTTGTCGGCGATCTTGTAGAGCCGCGCATCGAAGGCCGGCGGCAGTTGAGCCGAGAGATTGGCGATGATCGACCAGTATTCCGTCTTGACGAAGGCCTGGATCTCGCGTTCGCGCTCGACCACCAGCCTGACCGCAACAGTCTGAACCCGCCCGGCCGAAAGTCCGCGCCGGACCTTGTCCCAGAGCAGCGGGCTCACCTTGTAGCCGACCAGCCGGTCGAGCACGCGGCGCGCCTGCTGGGCATCCACCAGGTTGTCGTCGATGCTCCCCGGGTGATTAAAGGCCTCCTGAACCGCCGTCTTGGTGATCTCGTTGAACATCACGCGGAAGACCTGCTTCTTGCCCTGCCCGCGCCCGCTCGTTACCACCTCGGCGATATGCCGGCCGATTGCCTCACCCTCGCGATCCGGGTCGGTTGCGACGTAGATGGTTTCGGCGGCTTTGGCGGCCTCCTTGATCTCCTTGACCACCTTCTCCTTGCCCGGCATGACCTCGTAGGTCGGCTCGAAGTCGTTATCGACGTCGACTCCAAGCCCCTTCTTCGGCAGATCCATGATATGGCCGACCGATGCTACGACCTTGAAATCCTTCCCCAGGTACTTATTGATTGTCTTCGCCTTCGACGGCGATTCCACGATAACTAATGATTTAGGCATATCCTCAATCCAACTCTCTGTGTTCGGCATCTCTCAGGACGCCTCAAACAACATAGAACATATTA
>CALBSU010000088.1 GCA_937967285.1 uncultured Acidobacteriota bacterium | reverse complement strand
CTCGGCCAGTGCGGCCCGCGCGCCTTTGACGCGAGCCGTCAGGTCCGTGTCGCGCAGTCGAGCCAGCAGCATCCCCTTTGTCAGCCTGTCTCCCTCGTTGATGCGGGCGATGGTTTCGACGTATCCGCCGATTTTGAACGCCAGATCGACCTGAGTCTCCGGCTGGATGCTGGCGGAATAGCGAGCGGCGCCGACCGGCACGGCGCGTTCCTCGACCGTCGTCAGGGTGACAGGCGTCAGCGGTTTTTCGTAGGATTCAGCTTTGCGGCAGGCGCAGATCGAAATCAGGCACAACGCCGAAGCGAGTCCGCCCCGGATGATTCTCGATTGTTTAGTCTTCGATTTATCTGGTTTCATCACAAGATCCGTGGTCACTGATTGCCGACGGCGCGGTCGAACTCGGCGCGGGCTTTCCAGTATTCGGCCAGCGCCTGGCGATACCTGTTGCTGACATCGGCGACGTCCGACTGGGCGGTCAGCACGTCCTTGAGCATGGCGGCCTGAAAGCTGAAGCGGTTGGTTGCAACGCGCAGTTTTTCGCGCGAGGTATCGACCGCCAGTTGAGCGACTTTGAGCAGCGCTCGCGCCGCTTCGATCCGGCGATGCCGGCTGTTGACCTCGAGCGTGACGCGATTGCGTGCCGTGGTCAGCATGAGGCGAGCCTGCTCGATCTCGCGATTCTTTTCCGTCACTTCATGTTTTCGCCGTCCCCAGTCGAACGGTTCCCAGGTCAGACTGATTCCGACCGACGCGATGTTGGGCGGAATGACGCTGACCGGCGCGATCCTCAGGTAGGTCATGGCCAGGCTGACATCGGGGATGTACTGCGACCGGCGGATGCGCGAATCGTATTCGGCCTGCTGCATCTGCAGTTGCGCCTCGCGGATCTCCGGGCGGTTCTCGATGGCACGGGTGCGCGCGGCGGCGAGGTCCGCCTCGAGGGCCACGGTTTCCGGCAACGGGCTGAGCGTGAATTCGGTCTCGATGTCGCGGCCGAGCAGGGCATTGAGCTGCTCCTTCTGCGAGGCGATCGCCTGGCGCAGCGTCAGCGCTTCGTACTCCTCCGTGGCCAGCCGCGTCCTGACCTCGAGCCCCTCGGCCTTGAGCGCGACCTTCTCAACCATCTGCTCCCCGACCACGCGGTCGATCTCGCGATAGAGCCGCATATTCTCCTCGGAGCTCGCGAGGGCGCTCTGCAGTCCGAGCAGCTCGTAGTAGAGATTCCTGACGTCCCGTGCGACGGCCAGTTCTTCGGCGCGCAGCTTCTCGCGCGCGATCTCGCCGCGGACCTCTTCCAGTTTCAGTCCCAGCCCGATCCGGTACTGCTGCGAAAGCGGCTGCAGCACCTGCGCGAAGAGGAATGTGGTCGGCTGCCGCGGCGTCGTTATTTTGATGTCATCCGACGGGATCGGCCCCGTCGCGGCATACGATCCGAGAACGCCCCTCGAGAACCTGAAATCGAGCGCCGTCAAAGTCTGCGATTCGAGCAGATTCAGATTGAACGACGGCAGTCGGCGCGTCCGCGCGGCGGCCATCCGGTCGGACGACTTGTCGATCTCGATCGCCGTCGCCTTCAGCTTCGGATTGTTTCCGATCGCCTGCTCGACGGCCCGCTCGAGCGTCAGCACATCAGGTTCCTGTGCCGGCGCGGTCATCGATAACATCGTTAGTAGAGTCAGAATCGTCACTGGATATCGCATCATATCTGTTTCTCCGCAGCGTCTCTCAACCAGTCCGGCGAAGCAGTTCGGACGGGGCGACCACGGGACGCGGGGTGCGAAAGACCATCCAGCATTTCCAGACCACGCGGTCCCAACCGAAGACGTGATAGGGAAGCCCCTCACGGCGGCACAGCTCTCTGATCAGCGGACTCAGCTTCCGGTAATGAACGTGGCTCATCCCGGGAAAGAGGTGGTGTTCGATCTGATAGCCGAGGCCGGAACTGAACAGCCGGCCGATCGCGCCGGATTCGAAGTTGACGGAATTCGATGTCTGAACAAGAACGAAATCCGATTTGTTGTGGCCGGGGCTGATCCGCGCGGCCTCGGCCGGAAAGTGGCCCGGCGCCTGCAGAAAGAACATCCCGTAACCGAGCAGCGTTGTCCGCAGCAGGAAGAATCCGATCACATCGCCCGGCGCGAAGAAGAACATCGGCACGCCGAGGTAGGCGACGAAGTGCAGAATCAAACAGCAGAGATCGATCCAGTGCGAGCGTTTGCGGCGGGCCGGATCCCTGAGCGAGCGGATCACGTGCAGCCATCCCGTCTTGACGAAGTTGAACGCGTTCGCCGCCAGCGCCAGCGGAAAGACGATCCATTGCAGCTTTTCGTAGTAGAAGCGGCGCCATCCGCCGACACGCTCGACCTCGGGCTGCGTCATCGCAAACCACGGCCAGAGATCCGCATCGTCGTCCACTCCGATCACGTTCGGCGCCGGGTGATGCACCGTCACATGCTGGTGCCACCAGAACGTCGCCGACAATCCGAGCAGAAACGGATAGCCGAGATAGGTCAGCAGCTCGTTGACCCATCCCTTCTCGCTCGTCCCGTAATGCGACGATGTGTGGGTGTTGGTTCCGATCCCCATCGTTCCGGCGACCACTCCCAGCATCCCGCACGCCTTCCACCACCACTCGCCGGCGGTGATGAAGACGTATGTACCCGCGATCGCCAGGCCGATGTGGAAGACGAGCTCGCAGAGGATTCTCCCCGTTGCTTTGCGATCCCAGCCGCAGCGCGCGATCTCCTGCCGGATCTCGCGTATTCCCGGGAGCGCAGGCATCCCTGCCTGCATGATTTCATCCTTCGTTGCTTCAATTTTCATGGCTTATAAATGCAGGCAAGATGCCTGCGCTCCCAGGGAGTTAAACAAAGTTCTCGATCGCTGATACGATCTCGTCCTTTTTGGCCTCGACCGCCCGGCGTCCCATTTCGATGATGTACGGCACGGCCTCGACCTCCCAGAACTCGACCGGACGGTTGAACCTGACATTGACGCGGATTATCTCGTAGTGGTGCAGGTTGATGGCGGCAGTCATCTGGCCCTGCATCAGGATATTGGCGCACATGCTCTGTCCGTAGTTGAACATGTCGGTGTAGCTCTTCGGTTCGTCCTCGAGCCTGGTCTCGATCGAGAGCGCGATGATGACGTCGATGTTGCGCTTGACGGCCTCGATCACCGGGCAGGGAGAGGCGAATCCGCCGTCGACCAGCCAGCGCCCGTCGATCTGCAAAGGCGGCAGCGCGGGATAGGAGGCTCCCGAAGCATAGACCGCATCGGCCAGCAGACCTCTTTCCAGAGCGTAGCTCTCTCCGGAATGAAAATCTGTCACCTGCAGCAGGGTCGGCGTCGGCAGATCCTCGATCCGCCTTTCGCCGAACAGCTCCCTGTGGATCGCGCGAATGCCGTCGGGCTTGATGATCCCGCACGAGAAGTCGAACTTTCCGAAGGGCAGGCGCGGAATCCCGAGCAGGACGCGATAATCGATCTTCGAGAAGAGTTCGCGGCTCAGGAACTGCGGAATCAGCTCGTGCATCTGCTGCGGCGTGTAGCCGATGGCGCGCAGGCTGGCCATAATCGCCCCGCCGCTGCATCCGATCAGCAGGTCCGGCCTGATGCCGGCCTCGTCGAGGAACTCATAGAGCGCAACTGCGGCAAAGGTCTTGATCCCGCCGGACCCCGTCACGACAGCGACCGTCGGCCGTCTCTTCTGCCCTGCCTGGTCTTCACCGGCCATGCTCTGCCCCCTTGAAATTCCTGATCGCCGAGAGAATATGATCCTTCTTCTCGGCGACGACGCGGCGCCCGGTTTCGAGCACCAGCGGAATGGCGTCCAGTTGCCAGAACTCGACCGGTCGATCGAACCTCAGATTGAGCTGGATGATCTCGTAATGGTGCAGATTGATCGCTGTCGCCATCTGGTTCCTCATCAGCAGGTTCGTGCACATGCTCTGGCTGTAGTTGAAAAGATCGAGAAATGTCGCCGGCTCGGCGTCGAGCCGCGTCTCGATGGTCAGTGCGATGATGATATCGATGTTGCGCCTGACCGCCTCCATCACCGGACAGGGCGACGAGAATGCTCCGTCCACCAGCCAGCGCCCGTCCAGATACAGCAGCGGCAGCGCCGGATAGAGCGCCCCTGACGCGTAGACCGCATCCGTCAGCAGCCCGCGGTCGAGCACGAATCCCTCGCCGGTCTGAAAATCCGTGACCTGAATCAGAACCTGTGGATCCAGATCCTCGAGTCGCCGGTCCCCGAAGAGCCGCTTGTGCGAGGCCTTGAAAAAATCGGGCTTGAGAATCGCCGTCGACAGATCGAAACGTCCGAAGGGCAATCCGGGGATGCCCAGCAGGGCGCGATAATCGACCTTCGAGAAGAGCTCCGGCCTGATGAACTCCGGGATCATGTCGAGCATCTCAGCCGGCGTGTAGCCCGTCGCCCGGAGTGCGGTCATCAGCGCCCCGCCGCTGCAACCGATCAGCAGGTCGGGCACGATTCCCGCCTCGTCCAGAAATTCATAGAGCGCCACAGCGCCGAACGTCTTGATGCCGCCGGAGCCCGTCACCACCGCGATCGTCGGA
>CALBSU010000087.1 GCA_937967285.1 uncultured Acidobacteriota bacterium | reverse complement strand
GAGCCCCGTCATCTCCCAGCGGGCCAGAGAGATCGGTATGCTGTCGATCGCGTTCAGCCGATCGAAGAAGTATTTGAGTTTAAACTCCTCTCCGCGATCCTCATACTGCCGCGCGAAATCCGCCAGCGCCCGCTCGAGCAGGTACTTTCCAGTGATATAACTCGTCCCGTATCCGGGTTGCCGCAGGTAGAGGTGCTGTTCGAACAGCAGCAGCTCCTTCTCGGTCTTCATCCAGCCGCGCGGAGTCATATTCTGATGCACTCCGCCGGCCTGCTCCATCGTCATCTCGTTAGCGTGCGCGTAGAGCGACCCGAGCCCGCGCGCCGCCCGCTGCGCAACCATTATCCAGACGATTTCGCGCGACCGCGGAGAGTCGTCATACAGCCCGGCGTGCATGAACATCTCCTCGACGCCCGTCGCCGTGCCCTCGTTGCGACTGTCGAAGATGTTGTAGAGCAGCGCCCCGCGTCTGACAGGGCTCTGATGCGGCTCCCGATCCATCCGCGCCAGCTCGAACCAGTGATAGAAATGAGTGAAAAGCGGCAGCGGATCGTAATGCGCTCCGATCGAGAAGAAGTTGCGCTTCTCAGCCGGCACGAACCTGCCGAGATGCTCGCGCAGCGCCGGTTCCATGTAATCGGTGACGGTCAGAATCTCCTGCTCTCTGAGGAAGTTCATCAGCCGCGTCGCCGCACGGTCCGCCAGTACGTCGTACTCAGCCTCGGTCGATGCCGCGACCATCGGCGGCAGCTTCCGGTTGCGGTGCTCTTCCAGTTTGAGCGACGACCACGCGCGATCGAGCTCCCGCTTGAGCAGGCGCTCCTCCTGCTCCCACGTCATCGGCACCAGATGCACGTTGCGCTGGTACCAGGTGTAGTTCTCCTTCCCGATCCCCGAAGGCCCCGTCTTCTTCGGCGCCTCGGCTTCGAGCCACGAGATCATTTCGTCGGTCGCCTTTTTACTCTCCTCGATCACCGCCTTCAGCGGAGCGCTCGCCTCCGGCCCGACCCGCTCGGCCACCTCGTCCAGATCCTTCCGCTGCGCCCGGATGTTCCTGATCCCCGCTATCCAGAGCTCACGCGCATTGCCCGTCAGGTTCTTTCGCGCCTGCCGCATCAGCGGAGGTATCACTTTCAGATCCCCGATCAGCCGCTCCTCCTCAGCCTTCGTCAACGGAAACTTGTACGTCCAGAAATCCGTCACCGCATGGTGCGTCGGCCCTTCGTGCGCCGGCACGTCGCTCCGCTCCATGAAGATCGACTGGTAAAACGCCGGATCCCTCACCCACGGTTTCAATATCCGATGGTTGAAGTCCCACCCGTTCATCTCAGCCCGCACAAGATGCCAGTCCACCCGCTGCGGAACCGTCCAGCCGGAGGTGTTCATCCCGTCCAGACGCGCCCTCAATCGCAGGTAATCCTCCAGCCGCGTGGCGAAAGTTTCGGCCGTGTAATCCGGCGCGCCTTCCCTCATCGGAGGCCGCTCGAATTCGCGCCACTCCTTGAACAACGACAGCAGATCTTTATATTCGCTCATTTCGGTGGGTGTCGGTTGCGTCTGGCATCCGGCGGCCAGCACGCAGAAAAACGCCGCCGCCAGCAGTCGGGACAGAACGGCTCTGTTCGTTTCAGTCATAATCTTGGATATTGTCGGCATTGGTTTCGGACTGTCTGTAAACTTAAAGAACGTAACTGCCAGCCGGCATTGAGCGACCAGGCTTGCCAATCCGACTCCGGCAGGGGCTCCGCTATCGAGCCTTGAATAGATCAACAGTATAATCCAGCAGCTTCCTGTTTCCGAATTTTCCGTGCCCGGGAACCACAATCTTCACATCCGGATATTCTTTCTTAATTCTTTCAACAGTATTCGACCATTCCACAACATTCGCATCCCCCAAATAGCCTTTACTCGCTCCAGTTTCTTTTATTAAACAGCCGCCAAACAGGACTTTTTCACGGGGGAAATATCCGACAATGTTATCTTTTGTGTGCCCTTCTCCGAAAAACTTTACAGTTACATAGTCATCGCCAAGTTTTAAAACAAGCGGATCCCTGAAGCCTTTCTGGGGTGCTACGGAATTATTGTCTTTTGCGAGCTCAATTGTTTTGCTATATGCAAACGAAGGAATGCCATTTTCATGAAACGCTTTCAGCCCGCCCAGACAGTCGTCATGGAAATGCGTGGGAATGACCGCGTTTATTTTGCAGTGAAGCGTTTCTTTTATCCACTTGATCAGCTCTTCCGAGCCCTTATCGCTGGTTGGAGTGTCGAAAACTATCGCTTCATCGCGGTTTATTACAATCAGCCCGTTGCAGGGAACATTTCCGAAATCATTGGTCTGCTTAAATGAGGTGTGAACAAAAGAGTTTTCAGCAATCCGCGTCACAATCAAATCAGAGGTTTTGTATACATCT
>CALBSU010000086.1 GCA_937967285.1 uncultured Acidobacteriota bacterium | reverse complement strand
ATCCTGCACGAGATCGAGACCTACAGTCAGCTTCTGCCAAATGAAAACGAGCTTTCGGCGACGATGTTCATCGAGCTCAGTGACGCCGGCAGGATCCGTGACGAGATCACGAAATTCCATGGGATCAACTCCGGCGAGCACATCTATCTGCGGATCGGCGAGACGAGGGTCCCGGGCAGCTTCGCCTCGGGGCAGAGCGACGATCGCCGGATCAGCGCGGTACAATATGTCCGGTTCCGGCTGACGGAAGACCAGAAAAATCTGTTCACAACCGATCCCGCCGGCAGGGCCAGTCTGGTGATCGATCACCCGAACTATCGTGAAGAGGCTGAACTGACCGGAGATGTAAGACAGGAACTGATTCGGGATTTGACGGGCGAGGGAGATGTTCGATGAGCACGGCCAGGCAAATGAAAGAAGGATTGAGACGCGAATACGATGCGATACGGCAAGGGGCGGCACTGGTCGACCTCTCCGATTCGGGTCTGTTGAAACTGAGCGGCCTGAATGCCGTGCAGTTCCTCAACGGACTTGTCAGCAATGACGTCAAGACGCTCGAACCGGGTCGCGGAGTCCCGGCCGCATTTCCGACGCTGCAGGGCAAGCTGCTGGCGCTGGCGAGGATCTACAACACGGGCGACGGGCTGCTGATCGAAGTCGCACCGCCGAACAGGGAGAAGATCCTCAACAACCTGAAACGTTTCGTACCGGCCGGCGAATTCTTCGTCACTGACCTGGCGGGCGAGACTTCCCTGCTCTCACTCGAAGGCCCGGAATCGGGAGCGCTGATCGAGCGCCTGACCGGATTCGAAACTGGAGCGATGTCTCGTTACGACCATTACGAAGCGACGCTGGGCGGGACGCCCGTCCGCATTGCGGCGCACGGCAGATGCGGCGAAAAGGGATTCGACATCTTCGTTCCGGCGGCGGAGTCGGCCGGGGTCACACGAACTCTGACCGATGCGGGTGCCGTAGCCGTGAGCGACGATGCCTTCGAAATCGCCCGGATCGAAGCGGGAGTTCCGCGCGAAGGGATCGACGCCGGAGAGAATTACATCATCCTCGAAAGCGAGCTCAATGATGCCGTCAGCTACACCAAAGGCTGCTACCTCGGCCAGGAGGTGATCGCGCGCATCCACTGGCGCGGCCAGCCTGCAAAAAGACTGCGCGGACTGCTGCTCGATATCGCTGAGCTGCCTCCCGCCGGCGCGCTGCTCTATGCCGAAGACGGAAAGAAGGTCGGAGAGATCACCAGTTCGACTCACAGCATCGGGCTCGATCGCGATATCGCCCTCGGATACGTGCACAGAAATTATCTCGAGCCCGGAACCCGGTTCTCGATCAGAATGGACGAGCAGGAGATCGGTCGCGCTGAATTGGCGGAACTGCCGCTGGCGTGACTACGCGATCGGTGAGTCATAAAGCATGGAGATCTCTGATGTGGGATGAAAGGTACAGCGCGAAAGAGTACGCATACGGCACCGAGCCGAACGGTTTTCTGGCAGCGAACTTCAGCAGCATACCGAAAGGCAGGGTTCTGAGCCTGGCCGAAGGCGAGGGACGCAATGCCGTCTTCCTCGCCAGACAGGGCTACGATGTTACCGCTGTGGACGCCTCGCGGGTCGGTCTGGACAAGGCCCGGAAACTTGCCGAAGAGAACGGCGTCGCCATCGAATTCATTCAGGCCGACCTGGCTGAGTACGATCCCGGCGTGGAGAAATGGGACGGCATCGTCTCCATATTCTGCCCGTTGCCGTCGCCGATCAGAATTCAGTTGTACAGGAAGATCGAAGCGGGCTTGAAGCGCAACGGCGTGTTTCTACTCGAGGCCTATACTCCGGATCAGTTGACGCACGGAACCGGCGGCGGAAATTCACCGGATACCATGCAGACCGCCGAGTCGTTAAGACGGGAACTGCCCGGCCTCAGGTTCAGGCATCTGGTCGAGCTCGAACGCGAAGTAATAGAAGGCATCTATCACACCGGGCTTGGCTCTGTGGTTCAGGCCATCGCCGTCAGGGAGGATTGACCGGAAACTACGACATCTACGAAATTATGGAAAATTCTGATACAAGGATGGAAGAGCAGGAGATTCCGATCGAGTGGAACCAGGAATCGGCCGAGATGGCCTACAGCGTGATCGCCCGATACGTCGAGCATACGCAGGTCTCGGGGATAATCATCGCGCTGCTGGCGAGCGCGGTCGGCGAGGAACGCATCAAATCGATCGCGGCCAGCGAATACTGGCAAAGCTACATGGCCAGCAAGCGCTCGATCACCGACGC
>CALBSU010000085.1 GCA_937967285.1 uncultured Acidobacteriota bacterium | reverse complement strand
CCGTCAACCGGCTGCTCAGCGCCCCGAATCCGACGATCCAGAAAATCGGCACGATACTGGTTGTGGCGACGGTTCCGCTGATCGTTATCGGCGGTTTCTGTCTCGATCTTCTGGAAAAGCCGAAATCGAGAGACACCCGGGAGTAGAACTTCAGGGGCCGGATTGCAGAAGCAGGAGCAGAACACGGCGACGCTCGGTCTGATCTGGTGGATGGAACGCAAGGAAGGCGCCTGATAAGAGGGAAAGGAGTTCAGATGTTCGATCTGCTTTTCGTCACAGCCTCGATTCTCTTCTTTCTGCTCGCGCTCGCTTATGTGCGCGGATGCGAGCGGTTGAATTCCGGAGACTGACGTCATGAACCTTCAATCGCTGATTTTCCTGACCGTGGCGGCGCTGCTGCTGATCTATCTCGTGACGGCGCTGCTCAAGCCGGAAAAATTCTGAGTGCGTGGTGAACTTATGACCTTCAATGGATGGCTGCAGATTCTGATCTATGCCGCGGTCATTATAGCGCTGACAAGGCCGATGGGCGGGTATCTGGCGCGCGTTTACGAAGGCGAGCGGACATTGCTCGATCCGGTTCTGCGACCGGTTGAGCTGCTGATCTATCGCCTCTGCGGAGTTGATCACAAACGCGAGATGCGCTGGACCGAATATGCCGTGGCCATGCTTGTCTTCAGCCTGACGACGATGCTTGGACTTTACCTGCTCCAGAGGTTGCAGGGGTATCTGCCGCTAAACCCGCAGGGGATGCACGGTCCGCCGCCCGAACTGGCCTTCAACACTGCGGCATCATTCACGACCAACACCAACTGGCAGAGTTACGCCGGCGAGACGACGATGAGCTATCTGACGCAGATGGCGGGGCTGGCGTACCAGAACTTCGTCTCCGCGGCGGCAGGGATGGCGATCGCGATCGTCTTCATTCGTGGGATCGCGCGGAGGGAGACTGACCGTCTGGGCAATTTCTGGGTCGATCTGGTGCGGGGGACTCTCTACGTGCTGCTGCCGATATCGCTAACAACCGCCATCTTCTTCGTCTCGCAGGGAGTTGTGCAGAATTTCAAACCTTATGACACGGTGAGTCTTCTCGATCCGCAGCGGATCGAGAAGACGGATGAAGAGGGGCGGAAAGTCACTGAAACCGTGAGCCGGCAGGTGATCGCTCAGGGGCCCGTTGCTTCGCAGCTTGCGATCAAGATGCTGGGCACCAACGGAGGCGGTTTCTTCAATGCCAATTCGGCGCATCCGTTCGAGAATCCGACGCCGCTGTCGAACTTCATCGAGATGGTTCTGATCTTCCTGATTCCGGCGGGCCTGACATGGACGCTCGGGTCGATGACCGGATCCCAGCGTCACGGGTGGGCGATCTTCGCCGCCATGGCCATCCTCTTCATCGCCGGGGTGGCGGTCGCCTACCGGGCCGAATCGCAGGTCAATCCGCTCTATCCCGCGAACGTCGACCGACAGGCCGGCGGAAACATGGAGGGCAAGGAGGTCCGCTTCGGCATCGCCAATTCGGCGCTCTTCGCCACCATCACGACCGATGCCTCGTGCGGGGCGGTCAATTCGATGCACGATTCGTTCCTGCCGCTCGGCGGGCTGGTCCTGCTGGTCAATATTCAATTGGGCGAGATCATCTTTGGCGGGGTCGGAGCCGGCATGTATGGAATGCTGGTCTTCGTCATTATTTCGATCTTCATCGCCGGGCTGATGGTCGGTCGAACGCCCGAATATCTGGGCAAGAAGATCGAATCTTTCGACATCAAGATGGCCATGCTCTACGTTCTGATCTTTCCGTTGATCCTGCTCGTGTTTACGGCGATCTCAGTGCTATCGCCCGAATTCGGACTGAGTTCACTGAACAACAACGGACCGCACGGTCTGTCCGAGATACTCTATGCCTACAGCTCGGGGACAGGGAACAACGGCTCGGCATTCGCCGGACTGAATGCCAACACGCTCTGGTACAACACGACGCTCGGAATGAGCATGCTGGGCGGGCGTTTTCTGATGATCATTCCGGCGCTGGCGATCGCCGGAAATCTGGCCGGGAAGAAGCGTGTTCCGCCCGGTCTCGGCACTTTTCCGGTGACCACACCGCTCTTCACGATCCTTCTCGTGAGTGTGATTCTGATCGTCGGAGCGCTGACCTTCTTCCCCGTCCTGAGCCTGGGGCCGATCGTAGAGCATCTGTCGATGAACGCCGGACAGGTCTATTAACACATCGGAAATGGTGGAATTAAACGCCAGGATCGCCAAGCTGGCAAAGGGATTTAATCGCAAAGGGGCAAAGAACACTCATTGGATATTGATATCCGTATAGCTCAAAATCGGCTTGAAGGCGCATTACTTTCTACTTTTTACTTTCTACTTTCTACTTATTTACATATGTCAAAACAACAAGAGACAGCAATTTGGGATCGGCGGATCATTTCGCGAGCGGTGATCGACGCGCTGCGCAAACTAAGCCCGGTGAAGATGTGGAAAAATCCTGTCATGTTTGTAGTGGAAGTGGGAAGCGTAATGACCACGCTGATTCTGGTGCTTGATATCGTTGCCGGAGAGCCGGGGACGGGGTTTGCGCTCCAGATCGCCATCTGGTTATGGTTCACGGTTCTATTCGCCAATTTCGCGGAGGCCATGGCTGAGGGGCGCGGCAAGGCTCAGGCGGAAACGCTGCGGAGGGCGAAGACGGAGACGACGGCCAACCGGCTGCTGCCGTCAGGTCGGATCGAGCAGGTCCCGGCGACCGGATTGCGAAAAGACGATATCGTGATTGTCTCGGCCGGCGAGTTCATCCCGGGCGACGGTGAAGTGATCGAGGGCGTAGCCTCGGTTGACGAATCGGCGATCACGGGGGAATCGGCGCCGGTGATTCGCGAAGCGGGCGGAGACCGTTCCGCGGTCACGGGCGGGACGCGCGTGCTGTCGGATCATCTCAGGATCCGGATCACCTCGAATCCGGGCGAGACCTTCATCGATCGGATGATCGCTCTGGTCGAGGGGGCCGAGCGTCAGAAGACGCCGAACGAGATCGCGCTCAATATCATGCTGGCCGGACTGACGATCATCTTTCTGCTGGCTGTCGTCACGCTGCAGCCGTTCGCGATCTACTCCGGCGCCCGGCAGTCCGCCTTTGTCCTGATCTCGCTGCTGGTCTGCCTGATTCCGACGACGATCGGAGGACTTCTCTCGGCGATCGGTATCGCGGGGATGGATCGTCTGATCAGGCACAACGTCATGGCCATGTCGGGCAGGGCGGTCGAGGCGGCTGGAGACGTCAACACTCTGCTGCTCGACAAGACCGGAACGATCACTCTCGGCAACCGCCAGGCTTCAGAGTTCATCCCGCTGCACGGGGTCGATGACAGCGAACTGGCCGATGCCGCACAGCTTTCTTCGCTGGCGGACGAGACACCGGAGGGGCGGTCGATCGTCGTTCTGGCCAAAACCAGATACGGAATTCGCGGGCGTGAACTGGAATCGCACGAAGCCCGCTTTATCCCCTTCACCGCCCAGACGCGGATGTCCGGAGTCGACTATGGCGGCCGCGAAATCCGAAAAGGCGCCGTCGACGCGATCGAGAAATATGTCGGTTCCCGTGGCGGAGCGTTGCCGGATCAGTTGAGAGAGATCGTGTCCCGCGTTTCGAAGGAGGGCGGAACCCCGCTCGTCGTCTCGGAGAACCACCGGCCGCTGGGCGTCATCTATCTTAAAGACATCGTCAAGGGAGGAATGCGTGAACGGTTCGACCAGTTGAGAGGAATGGGCATTAGGACGGTCATGATCACCGGCGATAATCCGCTGACGGCAGCCACGATCGCCCGCGAGGCGGGCGTCGATGATTTCCTGGCCGAAGCGACTCCGGAAGACAAGATGAATCTGATCAGGCGGGAGCAGGCGCAGGGTCGCCTGGTCGCCATGACCGGAGACGGCACAAATGACGCGCCGGCTCTGGCGCAGGCCGATGTCGGCGTGGCCATGAATACCGGCACGCAGGCTGCGAAAGAGGCCGGCAACATGGTCGATCTCGATTCGAATCCGACCAAGCTGATCGAGATCGTCGAAATCGGCAAACAACTCCTCATGACGAGGGGCGCGCTGACGACCTTCTCGATCGCCAACGACGTGGCCAAGTATTTTGCCATCATCCCGGCCATGTTCGCCGGCGCTTTTCCGGTGCTCGATGCCCTGAACATTATGAAACTGGCCACGCCGCAATCGGCGATACTGTCGGCGGTGATCTTCAATGCCCTGATCATCGTCGCGCTCATCCCGCTTGCGCTGCGAGGCATTTCCTATCGTCCCCTGAGTGCACAGTCACTAATTCAACGTAATCTGCTGATCTACGGTCTGGGCGGCCTCATTGTCCCGTTCATCGGGATCAAATTCATCGACCTGATCATCGTCGCGCTCGGGCTGGCCTGAAGGAGTGAAAAATGAAGCTGATCAAAACGAGTATTCTCATGACGCTCCTGACCACGCTGCTTGTCGGAATTATCTATCCGCTGATTGTGACCGCTGTCTCTCAGGGAATATTCCGGGATCAGGCCAACGGTCAGATGATGATACGCGATGGTAAGCTCGTCGGCTCGAAGTTGATCGGGCAGCCATTTTCGTCACCCGGTTATTTTCGACCGCGACCGTCGGCGGCCGGCCCGGCCGGTTATGATGCCGGCGCTTCGACCGGGTCGAACCTCGGCCCGACCAGTAAAAATCTGATTGAGCGGATCAGAATCGAGGCAGGTCGGTTGGAGGCGGAAAATCCCGGCGCCCCTGTTCCCGTCGATCTGGTGACGACATCCGGATCGGGGCTCGACCCGCACATCTCGCCGGAGGCGGCGGAATTTCAGATCCCGCGAGTCGCCCGCGAACGCCGTATCGGGACCGATGAAGTCAGCAATCTGGTCCTCGAGAATACCGAAGGCCGCACGTTCGGGATTTTCGGCGAAGCGCGTGTCAATGTTTTACTGCTCAACCTCGCTCTGGACGAGCGCTTTCCGATGAGGCGATAGGATGGCGACCGGAGCAGCCGATCCAAGACCATCAGCTGAGTCTCTGCTCGCCCGGATTAAAGCGGGCGAGCGGGCGCGACTGCGCATCTATATCGGTGCCGCGCCGGGCGTCGGCAAGACATATCAGATGCTCGAGGACGCTCACCTGCTTCGCCGGCAGGGAGTGGATATCGTCATCGCCGTTATCGAAACGCACGGTCGCGTGGAGACGGCCGAGATGATCGGGGATATCGAACATATCCCTATGCGCAGGATCCGCTATCGCAATGTCGTGCTCGAAGAGATGGATCTTGAAGCGGTCATTGCCCGTCGACCCGAAGTCGCCGTCGTCGATGAACTCGCTCACACAAATGTTCCGGGATCGAAGAACCATAAACGTTTTGAAGATGTGCTCGATCTGATCGAGGCCGGCATCTCCGTCATCACCGCGGTCAATATCCAGCATCTTGAATCTCTCAATGATGCGATCCTCAGGACGACAGGGGTCAGGGTGCGTGAGACCGTTCCCGATCATTTCCTGCAGCGCGCAGATGAGCTGGTCAACGTCGATGTCTCTGTCGACACTCTGCGCACCCGCATGCGCCAGGGCAAGATTTACGATATCGAGAAGATCGAGCAGGCACTCAACAATTTCTTCCGGAAGGGAAATCTTTCAGCGCTGCGCGAACTCGCCCTCCGGCAACTGGCGACGGATCAGTCTGTCAAGGCTCGGGAGTATCGTGAGCAGGAAGGGCTTGAACAGGCCGTAATACCGGAAAAGGTCATGGTCTGCCTGTCGTCGAATCCCGAGGCGAAGCGGCTTCTCCGCGTCGGCTCGCGCATCGCCGGGCGGCTGGCATCGGACTGGTTCGCCGTTTATGTCGAGACGCCGCGCGAGGACCCGGGACGGATGAGGCCCTCCGATCACGTCTCGCTTGAAGAGAATATCCGCCTGGCTGAGGAGCTTGGCGCCCGGGTAGTCAGACTGAGGGCAGATCGCGTGGCAGACGCCCTGATCGACTTCGCCCGACGACAGGCTATCACCCATGTCATCTTCGGCCAGTCCGTCCGTTCGAGATGGGACATAATTCTTCACGGTTCGATCATCAATCGCTTTCTGCAGGAGGTCAAAGAGGCCACGGTGCAGGTCGTCCCGATTAGCGGAGAGTGGACCTAGCACCGTCGGCCGGGTCAGGGGTTGGATAACAAGATCAGCCGGCGTTTGAATTACGATCAATGATGCTAGAATGGCTGGCAAGCCTTCCGGATCCGGAAATCATTGTTTAGATTCACTGAAATTCACGATACGAATGCGAGCTGATCGAAATGGAAAATGGAAAACGGCGCAGGGAATTTCTTAAAACCGGCGGAGCCGCGATCATCATGGCGGCATCTACGAGGTCGCACACCGAACTTCAAACCCGGACCTTCGATCTGGAAGAGGCGACGGTCGCCGACCTGCAGGCGGCGATGCGCGAAGGGGGCCGGACATCGCGATCGATCGTCGAGGCGTACCTCGAACGCATCTCTTCGATCGACAAGGCGGGACCGAAGCTCAACTCGGTCATCGAACTCAATCCCGACGCGATCAGTATCGCCGATGCGCTCGATGGCGAACGCCGCGGCGGAAACTTGCGCGGCCCGCTGCATGGCATCCCGGTTCTGATTAAGGACAACATCGACACGGCCGACCGGATGCACACGACGGCGGGCTCTCTCGCGCTGGCCGATTCGATCGCGCCGAAGGATGCCTTCATCGTCGAGCGGCTGAGAGCCGCCGGCGCCGTCATCATCGGCAAGACAAATCTCAGCGAATGGGCCAATTTCAGGTCCTCGAAATCGACCAGCGGCTGGAGCGGCCGCGGAGGCCAGACGCGCAATCCATACGCTCTCGATCGCAATCCCTGCGGATCGAGTTCGGGTTCCGGCGCGGCCGTCTCGGCGAATCTCTGCGCCGTGGCTGTGGGCACCGAGACCGACGGGTCGATCGTCTGCCCCTCGAACGCCAATTCGCTGGTCGGCATCAAGCCGACGATCGGGGCGGTCAGTCGCTCGGGCATCATCCCGATCGCTCACAGCCAGGATACGGCCGGCCCGATGGCCCGGACGGTCGCGGATGCCGCGTCGCTGCTCGGCGCTCTGACCGGCATCGATCCGCGCGATCCGGCAACCTCATCCTCCCGCGGCCGCGTCCCATCGGACTTTACTAAATATCTCGATCTGAACGGCCTCAGGGGCGCGCGGATCGGCGTCGTCCGCAACTATTTCGGATTCAGCGAAGGCGTGGACAAACTGATGGAGGAGTCGATCGCGGCGATCAGAAAACTCGGAGCCGTGGTGGTCGATCCGGTCAGCGATCCGACGAAAGGGAAGTATGACGATACTGAGTTCGAGGTTCTGCTCTACGAATTCAAGGCGGATCTCAACGCATATCTCGCGACTCTCGGACCGTCGTCGCCCGTCAAAACGATCGACGACGTGATCGGATTCAACGAACGGAACAGGGACCGCGAGATGCCGTGGTTCGGGCAGGACACAATGATCAAGGCGGCTGAGAAGGGACCATTGACCGAACTGAAATACCGGCGCGCGCTGGCGGCCAATCATCGCCTGACGCGCAGCCAGGGGATCGACGCCATGATTCGCGGCAATAGACTCGACGCGCTGATCGCTCCGACCGGCGGAACGCCATGGCTGACCGACTGGATCAACGGCGACCATTTCGGCGGCGGTTTCTCATCGGCGTCGGCCGTTGCCGGGTACCCGCACATCACGGTCCCGAACGGATACATTCACGGTCTGCCGTGCGGTATCTCGTTCTTCGGTCCGGCATGGAGCGAGGCCAGACTGATCAAATACGCGTACGCATTCGAACAGGCGACAAAGCATCGACGGTCGCCGCGCTTTCTTCCGACCGCCGTGTCCTGAGGACTCACCATTCATCGCCCCACTTCGCCTTGCGGGCCTTTCGCCAGAGTTCCTTCTGGGACCGTGTGATCGTCAGGTCCTCGATCCCGCCGGCTGCGCACAGCTTCAGGCGGATGAATCCGCTGTGATGCCGGGGGTGCCTGAGGATCCGCGCGGATTGTCGGGGGGCAGGTGATTTGAGCGCGATCAGATACGAGAACTTCTCGTCCTCATGGCCTTTCTCAGCGGTCTTGAGGTAACGATGCAGCGAGGTTCGTTCGATGCGGGCGGCGAAATGGCACCAGTCCCCGTCACGGATCGGACATTCATGATCGTGAGGGCAGGGCGCCGCAATGTGCGCTCCCGAGGCGATCAGCATCCCTCGCAGCTCCCTGATCAGAGAGAAACCCTTGATCGTACCGGGTTCGATGACGATCAGCGCTTCCCGGGCGCTCTTCCAGGCTCTCTGAGCAACCTCGCTCGCAGCTTGAGCGCCCAGTTCGCCGAGCGAATAGGAACAGACGACCAGATCGTGCGGATCCAGTGGCGCGTTCCTGAGATCCGCCATGACCCACCGGGTTCCAGCGAATGGCCGTGCGGTCTCGCCCGAGACGAGATTCTTCCCGATCCTCAGCATATCCGGATCGCTGTCACACAACGTCGCGCTTTCCAGACCCTCGAATGCCTGCGCAGCCGCCCAGAGCGCGGTCCCGGGGCCGCTTCCCAGATCGAGCAGGCTTCTCGGCGACAGCCCGCTAAGCTGATCGAACACATTGCTCAGCACCGCGAACGTCGCGGGCATTCGAGTCGCGAGATACGCGGCCCGGATCGTCTGGCTGTCCGCAAACCGCGCGGCCTTCGTCCCCGATCGATACCTCGCCGACAGTTCGGATGCGGCATTCGCCAGATCGGCAGGCTTGAAGCCTCCGACCGACTCCTCTATCCGTTTCTTGAGCGATTCCGGCAATTGCATGGGCTATGGATCACCACCTGCCCCATTATCCGGTCTCAGTCCCTTGCGGACAACTCATTTCACTTCGATGGGCGTTTGTCCCGTTCCGTCCTCCGGGGTGCGGGGTCAACGGCGTGACCTGAAGGATAGACCGTCGGCGGCACGATCAGTCCGCCCTCACTGACCTTCAGCGATGTGCTCTGCGATGCGGCCTTCGATGTTCTGGTGGTAGTCTGCTGCGATGTCAGCCGTGTCAGCCCGAACCCGAAGATCGTCAGTATGCCGATAACCAGCCCGATAAATATCGTGATGTTGATGACGCCCTTGCCGAGTCCGAGGACCGCCTTTGTCGCTCCGTCCTGCGTCTCGGGATGGCGCTGTTTGAGAAACGCAAGATACCGCGAACGATAGCCGCCGCCTGCATTCCGAGCTTGTACATCCATATCTTCACACTCCCTGATGCAGATGTTGACCCACGAATGAAGTTGAACGGGGCTCAGATTATTTGGGCAGGCAACAAGGTACTGGCTCATCCAGGGATCATGAAATGACACGATTCCCGGCTGTTCAGCTTAAAAGGGGGATTGAGGTGAGGGATTTATCAATGACTTTCGGATAATACGGAAATCATCTCCGCCTGTCAATGAAATCGACCTTGATGCGCATTAATCGGGCTTTCATTATTGATCGGAAACAGCGTTTCGATGGAGACGGTCTCGATCCGTGAGCGGTCGATGATGCAAGTTTGTGCGCCTTGTTGCAAAGCCGCGTGATAGACGTATAATACGTAAATTCCTAAGCATCATCGTGTTAGTCCGGGTTAACTGGACGTTACATGGCCGGAATGTAACGCAGGCATGTCCATGGAGATCAGCAGAAAAGACAAACTGGAGCAGATGGAGAAGATCCTGCGTGGCAGAAGTCTGCAGGGATCGGAGAGTTTAAAGGGTTTTCTGCGCTTCGTTGTCGACATGTCTGTCGAAAACCAGGAGGGCCGGCTCAAGGAATATGTCATCGCGACAGAGGTCTTCGGTCGAAGCAGCGATTTCGATTCCAAAATCGATTCGGTGGTCAGGGTTCAGGCCGGCCGCCTGAGAGCCAAGCTGCAGGAATACTACGCCTCCGAAGGTCTTCAGGATCCGATCATCATAGATCTTCCGAAGGGGCAGTACGTCCCAGTCTTCTCTCTGGCATCGGAGCGCAGGGTGGCGGAGGAGGCGTCGAGCGCAGTCAACGGCGCCGCGGAGGCGCCGGCCGTCGTGACGACCGAAGGCGGGACCGAAACTCAATCCAGCTTCTGGCGTTATGCGACCGCCATTCTGGCAATCGGGCTGCTTGCCGTCTCCATCTACGCGATATCTCTGCGATCTTCCAGACCTGCGCAGGGCAGATCGCTTGCTCTCGGGCCTGACGGGAGCGATGAATCGATCGACAGAACCGAGGTCGAGGCGCTCTGGGGTTCCATTCTGAACTCGAGCGACGCGGTGCTTGTCGTCTTCAGCAACACCCTCTTCGAGGGGACGGCAGAGGACGGCATGAAGCTGCTCAAGTCGCTCGATTCTCCCGGCAGCAGCGTCGGATCGCCGATCATGCCGCAGTCTGAGATCGAGACGACGCGCAAGCCGATCAGCGAACATTACACGGGGATCGGCGAGGTGACGGGAGCTTATCTGCTCGGCGATTTCATGGCCCGGGTCGGGCAGAAATCGAGGATCAAACGGAGTCTGCTGCTCAACTGGGACGATCTGAAAGCCGAGAACATCATCGTGCTCGGATCGCCGGCGGAGAATCTCTTCCTCCGCGACCTGCCCCAGAAGCAGGAGTTCGTCTTCAGGCCGAACCTGATCAATCAGGCCGACAACGGCAAGAAAGCTTACGGTATCGTCAACACCCGGCCGCGACAGGGAGAAGCGACGCAGTATTTCGCCGCGCAGGGCGGCCCATCCCGCAGCCAGATCACCGAGGATTACGCGGTGGTCAGCCTGATCGAGGGCCTGAATTCCAAAAACAGGCTGCTCATTCTGGCCGGCATCACAACCATGGGCACCCAGGCCGCGGCCGAGTACGTCACCAGACCGGCATATATAAAGGATATGGTTCGGAGGCTGAATATCTCCCCGGCCGGCGCAAAGCCGAAACTGCCGTCCGGTTATCAGGTCCTGATCCGAGTCAAAGTCAACGGCGGAGTTCCCGTCCAGATCACCTACGTCACACACCACGTCCTCGACTGACCCGCTGTTGCAGGAGCGAATCGAGAAGGAGTATATTCTCGATGATATCTGGTTACAGTTAATCGAACAGAGGTGTATCGGAGACGAGCGGTATGAAATCACGATGCTTGATTCTGTTTCTGGCGATGGTCGCTCTGGCCGGAAGCGTTCCGGCCCAGCAGGCCGATAGGTCCGGGCAGGACGGGACGATCAGGATCGACACCTCGCTGGTCATGGTCGACGGGATCGTGCTCGACAAGCGGACGCGGTCGGTGGTCGGCGATCTCAAACGCGAGGACTTCACGATCCTCGAAAACGATACCCCGCGCGAGATAACCCATTTCAGCCGTGAAGAACTGCCTCTTTCCGTAGTCCTGCTGCTCGACGTGAGCGGAAGCGTGCAGCCGATCATCGAGGAGGTTCGCGCCGCGGCCCTCAAGGCGCTCGGCAATCTCAAGCCGCAGGACAGCGTTGCCACGATGATCTTCGGCAACCGGACGAAGCTGATCACTCAACTGACCAGCAACCGTCAGGTCATTCGCGACGGCCTGGACGACATGTGGAGTTCCACTCTCGAGGTCGGATCAGGGACCGTCATCACTCACGCAGTCTATTCCGCATCCCGATATCTCAAACAGCAGACCCGGCCGATGGACCGGCGGGCGATCATCCTGATCACCGACGACGAGGATTTCAGGTACAGCGTCCCGCCGCGCGAGGTCGTGCTGCGCGAGCTTCACGACAGCGGATCGGCGCTCTGCGGGATCATCGTCAGCCACGGGAAGGCGGCGCGGACCGCCGTCAGCGTCGGCACGACGGCCGCCATCACCGCCGTCAATCCGATCCTCGGCGGCGTGCTGATCGGCATGAAGATCTTTCGCAAGGCATCCTCGCCGGGCAGCACCTCGAGATATTTCACTGAGAACACGGGCGGCGTCCTGATCGGAGCAAAGAAGGAGGAGGTCGGCCACGTCTTCATCGAGCTGATGCAGCTGCTCAGGACGCGATACACCTTCGGATACGAGCCGCCGGAATCTCCCGATGACGGGCGCCTGCGCCGAATCAGCCTGAAGGTCAACAGTCCCGCCGGCCGGAAGAAGTCGGATCTGGTCGTTCTGGCCAGAAGCGGTTATTACTTCACCAGGCCGGATGCCGGAAAGCCGCAACTGACCGGAGCCGCGACGGCGCCCATCGTGCCGCTCGATAACGCCGAGCCTGCGCCTCCGATTACAGTCGTCAAACAGCCCGATGCCGAAATGCCGATCCTCAATCGACTTTCCCGTGCAACGCTGACATCCTCAACCGCCTGCCGTTCACAGGAGAATCCCAAACCGGAAGATCAGCCGGCCGCATTGTATCTTGCGCCGCAAACTCGACAGCCCGGCTCCATCCCGGATCTGGTCTTCAGGGCGACGTGCGGATCGCCTGACTATTTCGTGGCGGCCGTCGCGTCAGACGACCTTTCCATGATCGCTGATCTGGGCGACGTACCGGTCGAGGACGTGACCGCGCATTCGGCCCTTAATTCGCAATTCGTGCGCTCCGCGAAGGTCGACTTCAACCATACCTATGCCGTCCTGCTCAACAGGGGCACCCTCCGTGGCCTCTTCATCTTCCGCGTCATCGGTTACCTGCCGAACGAGCGTGCCGATGTGGTCTTTGCCGTCAAGCATTACCAGTCGCTCAATCCGGCCGGAACGTCGGCCGGGTTCGACTGGATGCGCGGGAACGAACCAGCCCCCTCCAGACCCTGAATTACAGATCCTGTCTTCGCCGGTCGGATCTATTTCCTGTAGCCGAAATCCGTTCGCGCGCGTCTCTTCTGGTGTCTTCCTGTCGAATGAAGTTTGAGTTACATTGTGTCGTCCGGACCGATCCGTTCCGGAGAACAGATCAAACAAGAAGGAGAACCGTCTCGTGAAACGATTCCCGGGTTTCATGCCGCTGATCTTTATGCTCCTGGCCGTCTTCGCATCCGCCCGTGCCCAGGAGCCGCAGGGCGCTCCGTCCGAGGAGCGAATCCGACAGCTCGAGGAGCGGCTGCGATTTCTCGAATCGTCGCTCGTCAAGGAGATCGATGACCGCAACTGGTTCACGCGGCTTTCCGACATCGCGGATGTCGACAAGGTGCGCTACACCGGGCCTCCGCCGCGCGTCATCCGCAATCCGACGGGGCAGGGCGCCGGAAATCCGGTCATCATCCAGGCCTACACCTTCATCCCGAAGCGATTCGCCGGCACGAAGATTCCGCTCATCGTCCTGGTCCACGGCGGAGTCCACGGCAACTTCGAGACCAGCTACATTCACGTCGTCCGAGAACTGCTCCAGCAGGGCTATGCCATCATCGCCCCGGAATATCGCGGCAGCAGCGGCTACGGAAGAGGCTTCTGGGAACTGATCGATTACGGCGGGCTCGAGGTCGAGGACGTCTTCGCCGGCAAGCAGTGGATGCTCGAGACCTATTCCAACCTCGATCCGCAACGGGTCGGCATCATGGGCTGGAGCCACGGCGGGATGATCTCGCTGCTCAACGTCTTCGAACATCCGCAGGATTTCAAAGTCGTCTACGCCGGCGTCCCGGTCAGCGACCTGATCGCCCGCATGGGTTACAAGAGCCAGAGCTACCGCGATCTCTACTCCGCTCCGTATCACATCGGCAAGTCCGCCGAACAGAACGTCAACGAATACAAGCGACGCTCTCCCGCCTGGAATGCCGAGAAGCTCCAGACGCCTTTGCTGGTGCATACGACCACCAATGACGAGGACGTCAACGTCCTCGAGGTCGAGCATCTCATCAAATCGCTCAAGGCGGCCGGCAAGAAGTTCGATTACAAGATCTACGATAATGCTCCCGGAGGACACGCGTTCAACCGGATAGATACGAAACTGGCACGAGATTCCCGCGCCGAGATCTATCGTTTTCTCGCGGGATATCTGAATCCGCCAAATCCGGCGAAGTAATGCTGAGTTCGGCGGTCCGGCGTCGCTAAGCTACTACCAGCGGCGCCGGGCCGCAGCACTCCAAATATGAACTCGAATTGTGTCCGATAAATAAAATAAAGAAATTCAGGAGACACCCCGAATGCGCAAATGCTCAATTCTAATTGTCATGATTTTCGTCTTGATGGCTCTTTCACCGGCACAGGCGCAGCAGCAACAGCGTCCCGGACAGAGAGGCGCCGAGGCAGGGAATGGCCGGCGGCCGGAGCCCGGTTCGACCGGCACCTGGTCGGGGCTGCGGCTGCGTTCGATCGGACCGGCCGTAACCGGCGGGCGGATCTCTGCCTTCGCCGTCGATCCGTCCGACAGGGCCAAATACTACGCCGCGGTTTCATCCGGCGGAGTCTGGAAAACGGTCAATGCGGGCACAACGTGGACGCCGGTCTTCGATAACTACGGTTCGTATTCGATCGGAGCCATTGCGCTGGATCCGAAGAATCCAGCGGTAGTCTGGGTCGGGACGGGCGAGCATAACTCGCAGCGGAGCGTGGCCTACGGTGACGGCCTCTACAAATCAGAGGACGCGGGCCGGAGTTTCCGCAAGGTCGGGCTGGAAAAATCGGAGCACATCGGGCGGATCGTGATCGATCCGCGCGACAGCAATGTGGTCTACGTTGCGGCTCAGGGGCCGTTGTGGGGACCGGGAGGCGATCGGGGGCTCTACAAGACGACCGACGGCGGCAAGACATGGAAGAGCGTACTGAACATCAGCGAGAACACGGGCGTGACGGATGTCGTGATCGACCCGTCGAATCCGGACGTGCTCTATGCCGCGTCGTGGCAGCGACGGCGGCACGTCTGGACGCTGATCAACGGCGGACCGGAGAGCGCGATCTATAAATCGACCGATGCCGGCGCGAACTGGACGCGGCTGCGGTCGGGTCTTCCGCCGGTCGATCTGGGAAGGATCGGACTGGATGTCTCGCCGGTCAGTCCGAACGTCGTTTACGCGACGGTCGAGGCGGCCGACAATCAGAGCGGCATCTTCCGCTCCGATGACCGCGGCGCGACATGGCAGAGAATGGGACGGAGCATCGCCCAGGGCATGTACTACGGTCAGATCATCTGCGATCCGAAGGATGTCGACCGGATCTACCTGCCGAACGTTATCTTCCAGGTCTCGGACGACGGCGGCCGGACTTTGCGGCCGCTCGGCGAGCGCTCGAAGCACGTCGACAACCACGCCATCTGGATCGATCCGAAAAACACGGACTACTACCTGGTCGGATCGGATGGAGGCATCTACGAGAGCTTCGACCGCGGGCAGAACTGGCACTTCAAGTCGAACATGCCGATTTCGCAGTTCTACGATGTGGCGGTCGACAACGATGCTCCCTTCTACAATGTCTGCGGCGGGACGCAGGACAACAACAGCTGGTGCGGACCCTCGCGGACGCGAAGCGCGAACGGGATCCTCAATACCGACTGGTTCGTCACCAACGGCGGCGACGGATTCCACACCCGCGTCGATCCCGAGGATCCGAACACGATCTATGCCACGCTGCAGTACGGAGTGCTGGTGCGTTACGACAAGCGGACGGGCGAGCGTGTCGGCATTCAACCTCAGGAAGGGAAGGGGGAACCGGCCCTTCGCTGGAACTGGGACTCTCCGCTGCTGATCAGCCCGCACAATCATAAAAGATTGTACTTCGCGGCCAACAGGCTCTTCCGGAGCGAGGATCGCGGAGATTCCTGGACGCCGATCAGCGGCGACCTGACGCGGCAGATCGATCGCAACACGCTTCCGGTGATGGGCAAGGTCTGGGGCCCTGATGCGGTGGCCAAGCATCAGTCGACCTCCTTCTACGGCAACATCGTCGCGCTCTCTGAATCGCCGAAGAAGGAGGGGCTGATCTATGCCGGCACCGACGACGGCCTGATCCAGGTGACAGAGGACGGCGGCAGGAACTGGCGCAAGGTCGATACCTTCCCCGGTGTGCCGCAGAATACCTTCGTCGCGCGAATCTATGCCTCGCAGCATGACGTCAATACGGTTTATGCGATTTTCAACAATCACAAGAGCTCCGATTTCGCGCCGTACATTCTGAAGAGCACCGATGCCGGGCGGAACTGGACGGCCATCTCCGCCGATCTGCCGAAGAACGGTCCGCTCTGGGCGCTGGCCGAGGATCACGTCAATCCCGACCTGCTCTTCGTCGGGACCGAGTTCGGACTCTTCTTCACCAATACCGGCGGAAAGAAGTGGACGCAGCTCAAGAGCGGACTGCCGACGATCGCCGTCCGCGATCTGGCGATCCAGAAACGCGAGAACGATCTGGTGGTCGGAACATTCGGCCGCGGCATCTACGTTCTCGATGACTACACGCCGCTCAGGCTGGCCTCGGAGGAGGTCCTGGCCAGGGACTCTCACGTTTTTCCGGTCAAGGACGCGCTGCTCTACGTTCAGTCGTCCCCGCTCGGCGGGCGTGGCAAGGCGTTTCAGGGCGAGAGCTTCTTCGCGTCGGCCAATCCTGATTTCGGCGCCGTCTTCACTTACTTTCTCAAGGAGCCGATGAGGACGAAGCGGCAGCTCCGCCGCGAGGCTGAACGCAGGGGCGGCGAGGTTGCGTATCCGCCGGTCGAGCAGCTTGTGGCCGAGGCCGAAGAGGAGGCGCCGAGCATCGTGCTGACGGTCCGCGACGCGTCGGGCAATGTCGTCCGCAGGCTGACCGGGCAGACCGCGGCGGGAGTCCATCGAGTGACCTGGGATCTCAGATATCCGTCATCGCAGCTCGCTCCTCCCCGGCCGCCTGAAATGGCCGCCATCGAAGAGGCGACCGGCGGAGGTGGACGCGGCGGCGGAGGCGGAACGCTGGTTATGCCAGGTAAATACAGCGTCTCGGTCTCGCGGCGCGTCGGCGGGGTCTGGACCCAGCTCGGCCAGCCGGTCTCGTTCAACGTCGTCACCGACGGCCTGCTCACGCTCGCCGCGGCCGATCGCGAGAAGCTCTTCGAGTTTCAGCAGAAGGTCTCCCGGCTGCAGAACGCGGTCAACGGCGCAAGTTCGTACGGCAATGAGCTTCGCGCCCGCATCGCCACCGCGCGCCGGGCACTGATGGAGACGCCGGCGGCCGGCGAAAAGCTGATCGAGGACGCCGCTTCGATCGAAAAACGCCTGCTCGCCATTCTCAAGAACCTCCGCGGCGATCAGTTGCTCACGCAGCTCAACGAGAATCAGCCGCCCTCGATCAATTCGCGAGTCAACGGTCTGCGCTCCGTGCTCGGCCTGTCGAACGCACGGCCCACTCAGACCCAGATCAACGATTACAACATCGCTTCACAGGAGTTCGAGATTGAATTGAAGAAGCTCAGGACTCTGGCTGAGGTCGATTTCGTCCGGCTCGAGAAGGCCATGGATGCAGCCGGAGCTCCATGGACCTCTGGCAGGATCCCTGTCTGGAACGGCAGGTAGCTCTGGAGTGCGGCGCCCGCGGGCGCCGCTTTGATAGTCCGACGGTATGGAGTGCGGCGCCCGCGGGCGCCGCTTTTGTAGTCCGATACCCGGTTTGGAGTGCGACACCCGCGGGCGTCGCTTTTGTAGTCCGATATCCGGTATGGAGTGC
>CALBSU010000084.1 GCA_937967285.1 uncultured Acidobacteriota bacterium | reverse complement strand
ATCGAATGCGTCCGATGTCCCGTTGTTGGTGACGGTCAGTCTGACCTCGACCGGATCACCGGCCGCTGCCGTTGCCGGGACGAACTCTTTTTTGATATCGAGGATCGGTTCGACTATTCGCACCGGCAATGCGTACTCAACCGAACAGTCCGTGGTCTTCACGGACACTTTGTTCATCTGCGCGGCCCCGCTGACATTGCCCGCCGTATCGAGCACCAATACGTTGTAGGTGAAGCTGATCGTCTCCTTCGTGGTGTTGTCGGAATTTGCATTGGTCACCGTCCCGAAGTTGAAGCTCAGCGTGTTCCCCGCGATTGGATCGCTGGTCAGATTGGAGACAGACAGCGAGGACGTCATGGCGGTGATCGTCGTCGGAGGAGTCTGAATCGCCAGTCCGGCCGACGGGCTGTCCTTAACCATCACTCCGCTCGTCACTCCCTCAGGAAATGCGATATCGACCTTGTAGGTGACGATCTCTCCGATCGTCACGTCGTTTCCGAGGGTGTACGGTTGATTAGTCGAAAGCACGGTCTTGGTGATTGTCGGACCGGCCGTCGTGACCAACGCGCTGTCTTCCCTGACCGGGAATAATGAGGGCAGAGGATTGCCTGTGACTTCCGGATCGTAGACGTTCCGCCATTTGACCGACGCCTTGTTGATGATCGGCCTGCAGGCCGCAATATTCGGCGGGAGCATGGCCGTGATCGAAAAGACCGAGGTCTCGCCGGGCAGCAGCGAAGGGAATTTCGTATATTTGACCGTAATCGACTGGCCGCTGACGGTGAATGTCGGCGGCGGCCCGATGTTTGGCGCAGGAGATGCGGAGACATACATCAGGTCGGCCGGCAGGATATCCGTGATCTCGACCCCGTATGCCGGCGCGCCTCCCTCGTTCTTCACCGTGATGTAGAAAACGATCTTGTCGTTGCCGTCGACTCCCGTGACGTTGCCGTCGACCGGAGGATTCGGCTGATTCTGCGAAGGCGCGGGGCTGATGACCGCGCTCGGATTGTCGGTGCTGAAGACGCCTTTTGTGATTCTCAGTTTAGGAGCGCGGACATGGAGTGATACTCCCGTCACCTGTGTCTGTCCTTCGCCTTTCGTATTGGTCGTATTCGCCTGAAAGATGTTGGTCAGATAGAGATTGTCAGCGAACGGATTCGTCGTCACCTGGACCGAGAATTCGATCTCGATGCAGGGCACGGGATTGCCGCTCGTCGTCACGTCGTTGAAGGTGAACATAACGGCGTTCTGGCCGGGAATCTTGTCGACGGTGAATGTCCCGCCGACATTGTGATTGCCGCCGAGTTGAATATTGAATGGCTGGGTGCCGGAAACCTCGAAGATCGGCAGCGGCAGAAAATCGATGAATGAGATGTTCTTCGTATCTCCGGAAGGTATCGTCATTTTCAGGCTGAATCTGACCAGATCTCCCGGGATGTATTCGGCCTTCGGATTCTTGATCGTCTTCGAGATGGTGACGGGATGGACCAGCACCGCGCCGAGAGTGTCTTCAACGCAGTTGGCTGCGCCGCCCTCGATGCTGTATTTCGCTTTGGCCGTGTTGACCAGCAGATCAGCGGCTCGTACTGGAGTTCCGGCCATCGCATTCGTGTATGACTGGTTGACGGTGGCTTTGTAGGTGAGCGAACAGGATGTGCAGCCGGGGCTCTGACCGATATTGAAGTTGAGCAGCGTGGTCCCGTTGTGCTTGTCGACCAGGGCGCCGGGCGTGATCGGTCCGTTGAACCCGTTCGCGCAGGCGAGAACTGCGCTCCCGGTGTTGAACTGGATGCCGTTCGGCAGCAGGTCCTCGATCTGGATATTGGCCGTGATGTCCTGCGAGACCTGAAAATCGAGCCGGTAATCGACCGTGTCGCCGGGGATGACGACCAGCGGATCCTGGCGAGGTCCGGAGGCGCTCTTCTGAATCGCCACGTGTTCGACCTCGATCGGCAGCGTCACGGTCTGCTGTTTGATCGGATCGGATCCGCCATTCAATGCATCGAGAGTAACCTTGTTGCTGATGACGCGCGTGTCACAGGAGCCCTTGTCCAGAAAGTTTTTGACGAAGGCCTTGAATTCGACGGTCACATCCGGGTTCGGACCCGATACTCCCGTGTCGTCGTTGATCGTGACGGTCAGTGTTCCGCCTCCGCCGGGATTGGTGTTGTCGACGATCGTCACAGGGATCGTGGGAATGCTCAGCCCCTTGACCGTAACCGAGCCGGGAACGAAGACCAGTTCGTCCGGCAGCATGTCCGTGAAGACGAGATCGATCAGCGTGATGTCTTTCGCGATGTTGGCGTTGAGCTGAAAAGTATAGGCCGTGCATCCGGTGACGACTTCATTGGTCGGCAGCGGAGCTTTCTTGTTGCTGGTCGGAGCGAGGATCTTCTTGTCAAGTTTGACCAGCACCGGCGTCAGATCATTGCAGATGCGCTCTCCCTTGATCGGCGTACTGCCCAGCGCACTGTCTCCGAACTGGAAATATGGCGTGTGGCAGACCGGGACCGGAACGTCGGGCGTCATGTTCACATCCACCTTGACGCAGAGCTTGAGATCGATCCCCGGCATGCCGGCGAAGAGCGAACCGATCGGAGCAGGTATCACGTAATAACTGTAGTTGCCTGCGAGCGGAGGCTGCTGATTGAGCGGATCGTTCGTCAGCGGTCCCTGAAACGCGATCGGAAAGTTCGATGCCGGCGTGCCCATCGGAGTGCCGCTGACTCCCGGCAACGAGGCGGATGAGAGCATCATCCCTTCGGGCAGGGCGATCACGATCGACGGGCCGAATCCCGCAACATCGCCAACGTTCTCGATCCGCGTGGTGTAGCAGAACTCTTCACCGACCAGCGCCTGATCGGGAAACTCCATCCCTTCGACCTTCAGATCCACCACTGGTACAGGCGTATTCTGAGCAGTCCCGGTCTTATCGATCGAATGCTGCGGTAGCTCCGGATTGAATGCCCTGACCCCGAAATAGAGTCCGGTCGAGACTGCGATCAGGATAATTGCTGTAAATATGGCGACTGTCAGGCGGCGATCGATGCGAAAATCGGCTGATTTCATGGGGCAACGCTCCTTATGTTTGCCGGAAGATCCTTCACAACGGCTAAAAAATGAGTTCTCACCCGAT
>CALBSU010000083.1 GCA_937967285.1 uncultured Acidobacteriota bacterium | reverse complement strand
TACTGGGGAATGATGACCGAATCGATGACGTGGATGACGCCGTTCGAGCAGGTGATATCGGTCTTGACGACATTGGCGTTGTCAACCCTCACCTTGCCGTTCTTGACGCTGATCTTGACCGACGAACCCTGGACGGTCTTGGCCGATTTGCCGTCCAGCTTGACGACGTCCTTGGCCATGACATTGCCGGCAACGACGTGGTAGGTCAGGATCTTGGTCAGCTTGGCCTTGTCCTTGAGAAGAGCCTCAACCGTGCCGGCGGGCAGCTTCGCAAAAGCCTCATCCGTCGGAGCGAAAACGGTGAACGGACCGTCGCCCTTGAGAGTCTCGACCAGCCCCGCGGCCTTCACCGCCGCAACCAGCGTGTTGAAGCTGCCGGCCGAAACCGCCGTGTCGACGATGTCCTTGCCTTCCTTCTTGCTGTCATCGGCGCTCACCGAGAATGAAGCGAAGCTGATAGCGCAAACCGCCGCCAGAACGAATGCCATGAATTTTGCTTTGTTGCTCAATTTACCTTCCTCCTCAAATATTACTGTTTCAATCTTTATCGGTACATTCAGGTCACAACCTGAATGAAAAACTCTCTCTCCTTCTCCTGCCGGAAATACCTTCCGGCTCCCCCACCAACGAAACTGAGAATACTCTCAGCACCAACTCCTGTCAAGATAATATCCAGACAAAACCTTGTCAAAAATCTAGCAATTCAGTCTCAAAACGACCCAAATATTGACAGGACCTGGACAGAAACTTAGGATGGCGATCAGGAAGGTAGGGAAAGATTATGAAGAAGAGAAGATTTACCAGGCAGAGCGAGATCAAGGCGCCGGTTGAGACGGTCTTCGCATGGCATGAGGAGCCCGGGGCCGTGGACAAGCTGACTCCTCCGTGGGAGAAGGTCGAGGTTCTCGAACGGCCGGCAAACCTGAAACCAGGGACGAGGGTCAAATTCAGAGTCTTCACCGGTCCGATATCGCAAGTCTGGCTTGCCGAACACAGGGAGTATGATCCGCCGTACGAGTTTGCGGATATCCAGTTGTCCGGTCCGTTCGCATTCTGGTATCACAGACACAGATTCGAGCCGACAGCGAGCGGGACAACATTAATGACCGACGATATCGAGTACGCTCTTCCTTTCGGATGGCTGGGAGATATGCTCGGAGGTGGTTTCGTCCGGTCAAAACTGAAGAAGATGTTCGATTACCGCCACAAGGTGGTCAAAACCAGTCTTGAAAGCGAACAGCGGAGGGTGAATTGAAACCTGAACAGATTATTGTCCCGGCGCTTTCGCTGGTCGACGTCAGAAAAACATACAGCGGGGGAGAAAGCCCTGTCGAGGCGGTGCGCGGAGTCTCGCTCGAGCTGACTGCGGGCGACTTCGTTGCGCTGATGGGACCTTCAGGATGCGGAAAATCGACGCTTCTGCATCTTTGCGGCGCCATGGACCGGCCATCATCGGGCAAGGTCATGATAGACAACGTCGATATCGCAGGGCTCGGGGATGACCGTCTGACTGAATTCAGAAGAAGGCGAATCGGTTTCGTCTTCCAGTTCTTCAATCTGCTGCCGACGCTGACGGTCATGGAGAACATCGCCCTGCCGTTGATGCTCGACGGCCGCGATCCGTCAGTTGGGGAAGAAAAAGCGCGCGAACTTGCCCGGCGCGTCGGGCTGGATCACCGCCTCGGGCACTACCCGCAACAGCTCTCGGGCGGCGAAATGCAGCGCGCCGCAATCGCCCGCGCCGTCATCCATCAGCCCACGCTGCTGGTCGCCGACGAACCGACCGGCAATCTGGATTCCGAGAACGGCAGAAATATCCTCCAACTGCTCGGCGAACTGAATCGTGAACTGAATCTGACTATTCTCATGGCCACTCACGGCGAGGAGACCGCCGCCGCCGCGAAGAGGGTTGTCAGGATGAAGGACGGGGAAATCAGTAGAAAGTAAAAAGTAGAAAGTAGAAAGTAGTTCAGTACAAAAGTGATTTTGATTGAATAGCTGCATCGATCACAGCAGCGCCGCAATCGCGGCAGCTGAATTTAGCCGTGGATCTTCAGTCCACGGGCGGGTATCAAAATCACAGTGGTGCAATAGTAGAAAGGCGCTTCACTAATTTGTTATGACGACGTTCATAATACAAACACAAAGACGGTGTCTTCTTTGTACTGACCGCCTCCCAATTTCCGCTCTCTACTTTCTGCTTCCCTCTTTCTACTTTCTACTTTCTACTTTTTACTTTCCATGATCAGACTATTCAAACAATTCATATTCAGGCATCTGGCGCAGGAGAAGATCCGTACCATTGCGACGGTAGTCGGGATAGCACTTGGGATCGCGGTGGTGATCGCGATTCAACTGACCAACTCCAGTTCTCTGCGCGGCTTCGAGAAGGCGATCGAGACGGTGTCGGGCAGGACCTCGCTCGAGATCATGGGCAGCGGGGCGGGCCTGGATGAGATGCGTCTCGGAGAGTTGACCTGGCTGCGGGGATTCGGGCGCGTCAGTCCGATCATCGAAGGCGACGCTGAGGTCGAAACGGGACAGGAATTGACCGAGACGCTGCGGGTGCTCGGAGTCGACGTACTTCGGGACAGATCTTTTCGCGATTACCGGCTGCTGGAGTTCGCCGAGCAGCGGCGCGATCCGCGTCCGGAGGAGTTTCTGGGTCTGCTGCTCGATCCGCGTTCGATCATCCTGACCGAGCGGTTCGCCGAGAGGCACTCGCTGAAGGTCGGCGACATGGTGATGATGACCTTCTCGGACCGGCGCGAGGAGTACCGGATTCGCGGGCTGCTCAAAAATGAAGGGCCCGCGCGGGCGATGGACGGGAACTTCGCGCTGATGGATATCGCGGCGGCCCAGCTCGCCTTCAACCGTCTCGGCAGGATAGACAGGATCGAGCTGCTGCTCGAAGACAAGGCGAAGATCGAGGAGACGGAATCGGCGATCGCCTCGCGTCTGCCAGCCGGACTGCGCGTGCAGCGTCCGGCGAGGCGCGGCAGCCAGGTCGAGAAGATGCTCGAGGCGTTCCATTTCAATCTGACGGCGCTTTCATACATCGCGCTGCTGGTCGGACTCTTCCTTATCTACAACACGATTTCGATCTCCGTCATCACGCGACGCGAGGAGATCGGGACGCTGCGGGCGCTCGGCGTGACCGGCAAGCGGATTCTCGCGCTGTTTATGACCGAGGCGGCAATGCTGGCGATCATCGGATGCACGGCCGGACTCGCCATTGGGCGGGTACTGGCGTACGCCGCGGTCAAACTGACATCGACGACGGTCAACGCGCTCTACATCGCAGTCGCGGCGGAACCTCCGCCGCTTGAGCTGAAGCACGTTCTGATCGCATTCGGGATCGGTCTTCCGCTCTCGCTGCTCGCGGCGGCAGTGCCGGCGATCGAGGCTTCGCGCGTCAGCCCGACATCGGCCATGCGCGGCAACG
>CALBSU010000082.1 GCA_937967285.1 uncultured Acidobacteriota bacterium | reverse complement strand
GTAGATGGTCTGCTTGCGATGCTCGATGTTCTTGAGCAGATCGACCGCCGAGCGGAAACGATCCTTGATGTAATCGCGGGTCTCCTTCGAGGTGTCCTTGCTCTCCATCATCTGCCGATACTGGCGATTGATGCGCAGCTGCGGCAGGCCGTCGTCGTTGAAGCGGATGACGTAATCGTCGTCGATCTTTTCGATGTAGACTTCTGGCTCGATATACTGAGCGTCGCTCGGCGAGTATTTGCGGCCGGGATGCGGTTCGAGCTGACGGATCAGTTTGAGCTCGGAGGCCAGATCGTCGACCGTGATGCCGAGCTCGCGGGCGAGTTCCGGCAGCTTGTGGTTCTGAAGCTGATGGAAATGGTCCCGGATCAGCGCGGCGGCGATCCTGTCACCGTAACCGTGATAGTCGAGCTGCAGGAGGAGACATTCCTGGAGATTGCGTGCGCCGACGCCGATCGGATCGAGCTGCTGGACGATCTCGAGGGCCTTTCTGACCGTTTCGATCGGCCACGGTCCGAGCGCGGCTATCTCCTCGAGAGTTCCTTCCAGAAAACCGTCGTCATTGAGATTGCCGATGATCGCCTCGGCGGCGTCTCCGACGCCGGGCGGCGTAATCGTCAGCCTGAGCTGCCAGTTGAGGTAGTCGGCCAGGTTCTGCTCGGTCGAGAGGAACTGTTCGAAGGACGGCGTATCCTTGACCTCGTTTTCGACCGTCCGGTATCCGGGGTCGAGATACTCCTCGAAGGTCGATCCGAAGTCGATCTCCTCGAAGGAATCGCGCTCGCCGATCTCGGATTCGCGAGGCTCGGATGCTTCTCCGCCCTCGCTCGCCGGCGATGCGAAATCCCCGGCTTCGGTCGACGAGGAAACGCCGTCGCGCGCATCGCTTCGATCCGACTGGCCGGCAAAGTCCCTCTCAGCACCGGCCTGGACCGTATCGGGAAGATCGGTCGAACCGTTGAGCAGCTGCGTCGACTCTCCCTCGTAATCGCTGTTGGCCAGATCCGGAGAGACCGAGACTTCGTCCGGAGACAGCTCCTCGAGCACCGGGTTCTCATTCAGCTGCTGCGTGACCAGACTGCTCAATTCGAGTTTGGTCATCTGCAGCATCTCGATCCGCTGCCGCAACTGCGGCGTCAGGACAAGACGCTGAGTGATCTGCGTGCTGAGTGTTGGCTTGAACGACATAGTCTCCAATCGAATCGGGTTAAATCGCCGGTCCGGTTGCCGGCCGGCGGGCAATCCGCCCGCGTGCCATCATAACCTGAACTTCTCTCCCAGATAGACTCTTCTGACCTCAGGATCGTCGGCGAGCTCCGACGGCGTGCCGGCGCGGAAGAGCTGCCCGTCGCTGATGATGTATGCCCGATCGGTGATCTCGAGCGCCTCGCGCACATTGTGATCGGTGATCAGGATGCCGATTCCCCGCGATCGCAGCCGGTTGATGATCTGCTGGATATCATCGATCGCAATCGGATCGATGCCGGCAAACGGTTCATCGAGAAGAATGAACTTCGGCTCTATGGCCAGCAGTCTCGCGATCTCCGTCCGGCGGCGCTCGCCGCCCGAAAGAGCGTATCCCCTGTTCTTCCTGACGTGGCTCAGATGGAACTCCTCGATCAGCTCCTCGAGCTTGTCGTGGCGCTCTTCAGCGGTCATGACGAGCGTTTCGAGGATCGCCAGGATGTTCTGCTCGACCGTCAGCTTGCGAAAGACCGAGGCCTCCTGGGGGAGATAACTGATCCCGAGCCTCGCACGCCTGTAGAGCGGAAGGTCGGTGATCTCGCGGTCCCCCATCCAGACCTTGCCTTCATCAGGCTCCTCGAGCCCGATGACCATGTAAAAAGTCGTCGTCTTGCCGGCCCCGTTCGGCCCGAGCAGCCCGACGATCTCGCCGGGCTTGACGTGGATCGAGACATCGCTGACAACGCACCGGCGTCGATAACTCTTTTTGAGATGCTCGGCGCGCAGCGTATCGACACCCGTCGCGAGCGAGGTCTCTTCAGCCGGTTTCACATCAATTGCAGCGCTGCCCATACTTTAATCTTGGAAATCCTGATCTCGAATCAACCGCATCGCCGGCAATCGGCAGCGCGCGCCGCCGAGACTGAAGGGGCCTTACTTTGGGATCCGATGAGTCGTCTTGACACGCGATTTCACGCCATCATCGTCATTAGCTTCGATCCTAGCATCGCGAAAATGCAATGTCAATTTTGCGCTTCTGGTCACTGTTTTGGACTCGAAATCCTCGACCATCGCCTGTTTTCCGGTCAGTTCGATGGTATCGCCGGCCACGGTGTAGACGACTTTGTCGCCTGTGGCTTTCCGGGTCGGCTGGGTCAGAACGACACCGGTTTCGGCCGCCACCCTGACCAGCTCGTTGTCCTTGTCGAGGAGCGCATCAGCCCGTGCGGCGTCGATCCGGTCGGTCCCCTGTCTGATCCGGACCGTGCCCTCGTACTGAACCGTCTTCGATCCGTCGTTATAATTGATTCGATCGGCGGATGCAAAGACCGGGACGACTTCTTTTTTGCTCTCGGGCATCTCGCGTTCGAAATTGTAGAACGCCGACTGGACATTGCCCCAGGCCTTCATGGTCTTCTGCCCGTCGTCGAGTTCCATATTCTCCGCGCGGATGAAATCGTTGTCCTGCCAGGCGCGGACATTGCCGGTGAAGCGCGCCGCGCTCTCGCGATGCCTGGCCATCGCGCTGTCGGAAGCGATCGTGACCGGCGCCTTGCGGTCCTTGAACGGGGCGGAAGTCTTTTCGCGGCTGAAATATGTCGTCCGGACGCGGCCGCGCAGATAACTCTCGCCGTTTTCGATGTTGGCGTCGATCTCATCGGCATTGATCCGCGAAGAGTCGTCCCAGACGACCGGTTTCCCGCGCAGGGCAATCGACTGTGCGGCTGCGTCGTAGATGGCCTTCTGCGATGTCGCCTGTCGATCTCCGTCGCGGAACTTCGCGCCGCCGTCGACCGTCAGCCCGATCAGCTCCTGCGTTTCGACATTGACCCTGCCGTTCATCTTCTGGCCGCTCAGCGTCCGACGGTTGCGGCCTGTCCCCGCTTTCATCGGTTCGAACTCGGCGACGACGTTGTTCTCAGCCTGGAAAGTCCTGATCCGGTTGCCCGATTCCGCGAAATCGGTCGTGACCAGAGGGGCTTTGAGCACCTTCCGGTCGGCGGTATCGCTCACCCGTTTCGGCGTCATGGTCAGAACGACATTGCCCCGGGCATCGATCCGCTGGAGCGTCTTGCCGTCGTCCCGGAATATCGATTCGACCTGGTCGGCTTCGAGCGTCCGGTTCTGGGCTGAGGCCGATTCGCCGTCTTCGATCCGCATCACCGTGCGCCCCTCGGTGATCACCCTCTGGAGGCGGGTTTCGGCCTCGAATGGCTTGTAGAAGGCTTCGAGTTTCTCGGCTGCGATCTCGCGCGGCGAGTCCTTTTCGAGCGACCTGGCGCGGGCGCCGACGCGCGCGACCGCCGAAGTCAGGTGCTGGGCCGGATCGAAATGGAAGTCGATGTCCTGCGCGCTGATCTCGGAGACGCGGCCGGGCTCTTCGGATTTGAGCATCGAATTGCCGCGCATCTCGAGCCGCAGCAGCTTGCGCGTCGGCGGATCGACCACGCCGGTCAGAACGTCCGCGCGGGCGAGTTTTCGTCCCTGGACGGCTACGGCGTTGCCGGTGAACCTGACCACTCCGTCGAGCTCAGCGTAATCGGCCTTCTGACTGGTGATCTCGACCGGACCTCCCCCGTTCGGATCGTCGGCCGGACCGGCGCTGACCAGCCTGACATTGCCGTGCAGCGCCAGGTTGCGGGTTTTGGCGTAGAGCTGCGCGCCGACCGACGACCCGCTCAGCTCTGCCTGTTTGAAGGCGACCGCCACCGGCGTCGAAGCGACTTCGTTGGCCTGATCGTAACTGAGTTCCTGCGTCGCCACCTCCAGCCCGTCGCTGGTCGTCACCCTGACGTTGCCCGCGAAGGTGACCAGGTTCTGGTCTCCGACCCAGATTCCGCGATCGGAGATGATCCTGACATTGCTGCCCGGCTCCTTGCCGAAAGCAGTCAGATCGACCTTCTCCATCTCGTGTCGCCCGTCCTCGTATGCGACATCCCGCGCGGCGAGCAGCCGGATGATCTCGCGCCCCTTGTCGGATCGAATGTATTTATATCCTTCCGTGACGGCCGTGACGTTCGCCTTGAGCGTCGATTCGGCCCTCACCGGCCCCGGCGGGCGCGGCTGACGCCGGGCCCGGATGAACGCCGTTACGATCAGCCCGATCGTCACCGTCAGCAGAGTGAGCGACAACACTCGCCCTAAAATATGAAGTCTTTCCTTATTCATAAAAAACAATATTTCCGTTTTCAACGCCGATCATTATACCTCAGATGCCCGAACCGAGGCGGGCGGTTGGAAAAGTGTGAAATATTTGTCAGGTCCGGATAAGAGTGGTAGATTGACCGGGTGTCCGGGGCGCAAATACCCGACCGGATCGGGAGAACATACGCCGGGCCTTCTTCTATTCACTTTCTACTTTCTACTTTTTACTTTCTACTGCTTTCCGGGAGGACAGATGCAGAGGGCGAATCGCAGAGTGTACGATGCAATCATAGTCGGCTCCGGAGCGACCGGCGGCTGGGCAGCCAGGATGCTGACCGGCAAGGGGCTCAACGTGATCGTCCTCGAAGCGGGCAAGAAAGTCGATCCGGCGAAGGACTACCGGATGATGACCCAGCCGTATGAGCTGAAGTACCGCGGTCTGGCTCCGGGATCGGTCTACGCGCCGCGCCAACCGATCCAGTCGAAATGTTACGCCGGCAATGAGTACAGCGCCCATTTCTTCGTCGACGACATCGACAATCCGTACACGACTCCCGACGACAAGCCGTTCTGGTGGATTCGCGGGCGGCAGGTCGGAGGCCGCTCGCTGACCTGGGGCCGTCAGTCGTACCGGCTGAGCGATTACGATTTCAAGGCTGCCGGCCGCGACGGTTACGGGATGGACTGGCCAATCGGCTACAGCGATCTCGAGCCCTACTACGATCTGGTCGAGGATTTCGTCGGGATCAGCGGATCGAAGGAGAACCTGCCGCAATTGCCGGACAGCAGATTCCTGCCGCCGATGGCGATGACCTGCGGCGAAAACATGCTGAAGAAGGCTGTCGAGAGCCGGTGGGACGACCGGAAGGTGATCATCGGGCGCGCGGCGATCCTGACTCG
>CALBSU010000081.1 GCA_937967285.1 uncultured Acidobacteriota bacterium | reverse complement strand
CGACCGGCGGAAACCCCAACCTGAGGACCAGCTCGACGGGATACTTCCTGATGTCTGACCTCAACAAGGGGACCTTCACTCCGGTCTCGCCGAACGATGTCCGGTTCATCGTCAACGGCCCGGGCGCGGCCGCGAAGTTCGGCACTCCTTTCGGCACGGTGGCCCGTAACATCCTCCAGGCCGACCGGATCGAAACGGTCGATCTGAGCATCTTCAAGAACTTCAAGATCACTGAGAGGGTCAACCTCCAGTATCGTCTCGAGATGTTCAACGCTCTCAACCACCCCGTTTTCGGTATTCCGACGACGAATGTCGACAACGTCAACTTCATGAACTTCGGCGAAACCAGCGGCGGACGCCGCACCATCTCGATGGGGCTTCGGTTGAGGTTCTGATCACGGAAACGAAGTAGTCGCAAAGGCCGCGAAGGCGGCAAAGATTTAACGAAGGTGGCAAAGGGATTTCAGGATATTGAACCCCGATTTGCTGCCCAGTGGATAGGACCCTGATATTCTTATCCTGATAAATCTTTGCCGACTTTGCGGCCATTGCGATTAATTCTCTGACTTATCCGGCGATTTTGATATTATTGGCGCTGTTCAAGCAGGCACTCGGAGGAACAGCCATGAGAAACGTACTCAGCCTCTCAGCGATTCTTCTCTTCTGTATCAATGTCTCTGTTTTTGGGCAGGCGACTGTCTCGGGGCGCGTGACGATCGGATCTCAGCCGGCCGCGGGCATCGAGGTCATGCTGACATCGAGCGATCCGGCAGTCCTCAACAGCAATCCCCCGCCACCAATCACCACGCAGACGGATACCGACGGTCGTTACAAGCTGACGAGCGTGCCGGCCGGCAGCTACCGGATCACTGCCTATGCTCCAGCCTGGGTGGCGAAGGTCGAGGGCAATCAGGGCTGGCTCGGCAGGACGCTCAGCGTGAGCGACGGCGAGAACGTTGAAAATATCGATTTCATCATGACGCGCGGGGCGGTCATCACAGGGCGAGTCACCGATTCGTCGGGGCGAGGGTTGATCGAGGAGAATATTGTCATAATTCCAGTCGATGCCGATGGAAGACGGCTCAACTCTCAAGCCAATCGTAGTGCGTTTGTCAGGACCGACGATCGCGGGGTCTATCGTGCCTTCGGCCTGCCGGCCGGCAGATATCGAGTCGGAGCCGGCCCGGAGCCCGGCAATGCCCGTATCGGCACCGTCAGCGGTGGCAGATACATGCGAACATGGCATCCGGATACGATCGACGAATCCGCGGCAGGGATAGTCGCGGTCGAGACGGGGCAGGAGGCTGAAAAGGTCGATATCACCATGGTCGCGGCTGATAAGAATGTTCTCTATTCCGCGAGCGGCCGCGTGATCGAGGCCGAGACCGGGGCTCCGGTGGCGGGCGCGATGATCATGCACACCCAGATGAAAGGCGACCAGCCGGAGGGGGCCGCGATGAACTCGACTGCATCGAATTCGCGGGGAGAGTTCAGGATCGACTCGATACCCGCCGGGTCATACACGCTGACGGCTGTGATCCTGCAGGGCGGCGAGAGCTACAGCGAACCTGTCCGGTTCGAAATCGAGAGTGGCGATGTTTCGGGGCTCGAGGTCCGCATGATCCGCGGAGGGAGCATCAGCGGCAGGATCGAGATCGAGGGAGGCGCCCCGCCGGAGGTCATCGCCGGACTGACGAAGATTGAAGTATCGGCGGGACCGGCCGAACCTCGACAACTCTTTCCCTTCGGCGGCAGAGGCAGAGTCCAGCCCGACGGCTCGTTTCGCATCGCCGGCCTGCCGCCCGGAAAATTCTGGATCCGTTACTCGAACATGGTTGCGCCGAAGGGGTTGAATCTGATTCGAATCGAGCACAACGGCGCAGACGGAAGCATGATCGAACTCCGGGAGCGGGAGAATCTGACCGGCCTGAGACTGATCATGCAATATGGCTCGGGGACGCTCGCCGGTCGTGTCGAGGTCCGCAATGGAACGATCCCTGCGGGGTCCCGGATGATAGTGACGGCGATGCGCAGCGGAGCCGTCGGGGCCCCTGAGTTTTATGCCGAGGTGGACAACCGCGGTCACTTCGTCCTGGACGGATTGGCTGCGGGAAATTACACCATACGCCTCGGCGTCAGCATCCCCGGCGCGGGCGGGCAATCGACCGAGCAGCAGGTCTCCGTCGCCGGAAGCGGCAGGCAGGAGGTCACTCTTGTACTCGATCTCTCCCGTTCAGGAAAGGAGGATGAATGATCAGGCGGCATCCGATGAAATATTTTGTGCCGGCTCTCATTCTGTCGATGCTGTTTTCCGGCACGGTTCTCTGTCAGAAACCCTCGGGGTCGATCAGCGGACGGGTCGTCTCGGATGACGGCCAGCCGCTGCCGAACGCACGAATAACCCTGATCGGATCGGGCGGGTCATCTAACGGCATGCAGGCCCGGGCTATGATCGCGCCGGATGAAGAAGGCAACTTCAGAGTAGAGGGGCTCGACCCGCGAACATACAAAATCTATGCATACGCGCCGGGATACGTCGCGGTCGATCATGAGAATTTCCAGTCGTCGACGATGATGGGCGTTGCATCGGTCGCATCCTACAGGATCGGCGATACGGTGACGCTGACCATGACCCGAGGCGCGGTGATCACCGGGCGCGTCCTGACGGCGGCCGGCGAGCCGGTTGTCGGAATCAACGTCAGAGCGATGAGGGTCCGTGATCATCTCGGCAGATCCGGCGCCGCTGAGCCGGCCACTTTCAGTTCGTCGATGAAGACGGACGATCGCGGGGTCTATCGCATCTACGGTCTGGCATCCGGTTCTTATATCGTATCGGCGGGAGGGGGCGCCTTCTCCGTGCTCCAGACTCCTTTCGACGCCAGATCGCCGGCCTACCATCCGTCATCGACCCGCGAGACCGCCGCGGAGCTGACAGTTCGCAACGGAGAGGAGCTCTCAGGCATCGATATCCGTTATCGCTCCGAGCGCGGTTACTCGATCAGCGGCAGAGTTTCCGGAGCGCCGGTTGCCGCCGGCCGCGGGCCTGGACCCGGCAGCATCATCACGGTCTGGCTCAAGCGCGCCGCAACAGGCGAGATCGTCTCTCAGACCCCGATCCTTCCCAATTCCAGTCAGAACGGCTATGCGTTTTACGGCGTGCCCCCTGGCGAGTACGAGGTCGAAGCCGCCAGATCCGGTATCCCGGATAACGATCCCATGAACTCGGAACCGCGTCGGGTAACGATCACGGGGGCCGATGCCGGCGGGATCAATCTGACTCTGGTCAATGCCCCGACCATCGCCGGGACTATCGCCATCGAAAAACCTGGTGATGGCGAGAAGAATTCATGCCCTGGAATGCGGGAATTCACGATCGAGGAGACCCAGATCCTCGCGGTCGGGAACGATACCGGCGAGCTCGACAGGAATGACAGGAACATACTGATCTCCCAGGCGAATGCTCCTTCGCCCGATGCCGGCGGCGTCTTTACGATCCGCGGCATCCGGGCCTCCCATTACCGAATCAGAGTCTCGCTGCCGTCAGACGGGCTCTACCTCAAATCGATGACCATCGAGAAGTCCGACCGCCGGCCGGACAGGGACGGCCTCATAATCAAGCCGGGAGAGCGCGTGACCGGACTCAGAATCACGGCTGCTTACGGCGCGGCCTCGCTGTCAGGCAAAGTAGAATCGGACGAGGGGAAGTCGCTGCACGCTCATCTGGTGCCTCAGGAACTGGAATCGAAGGACGACGTGCTGCGCTTTTACGAAGTCCCTCTCGCAGGCCGGGAGTACAAGTTCACAAATCTCGCGCCGGGGAAGTACCGGCTGGTCTTCAAAGCCGGCGGCAGAACGCCGCTTGCGTGGAGTCCCGCCGAGCGCGCCGCTCTGCGCAAAGAGGCGGAAACCACAGAACGTATGGTTGAGTTGAAATCCTGTCAACAACTGACAAACTGAAATAGACGGCCGGGAGCGCCGGCGTCTCGCCGGCCCGTTCTGGTCAAAAAAATGCCGGC
>CALBSU010000080.1 GCA_937967285.1 uncultured Acidobacteriota bacterium | reverse complement strand
CCCCCGGCTTTCCTCGCCTGTGACTGGACCGCCGTGATCGCCACCGCATCGACGATATCTTCGGCCTTGCACCCGCGCGAGAGGTCATTGCAGGGTTTATCAAGCCCCTGCAGGATCGGGCCGATGGCCGTCGCTCCGGCCAGACGCTCGGTCAGCTTGTAGGCGATATTGCCGGCATTCAGATCCGGGAAGATCAGGACATTGGCGCGCCCGGCGACAGCTGAGCCCTTCGCCTTCGATTCTCCGACTGACGGAATCAGCGCGGCGTCAGCCTGAAGCTCGCCGTCGATCTGCAGCTCCGGCGCGCGCGCCCTGGCGGTCCGCGTCGCCTCGATCACCTTGTCGGCCAGCGGGTCCTTCGCGCTCCCCTTTGTAGAAAACGAGAGCATGGCCACACGCGGCTCGACTTCGAGCAGCGCCCGGCAGCTCTCAGCCGATGCGATCGCGATCTCGGCCAGTTGCTCGGCGTTCGGATTGACCACAACTCCGCAGTCGGCGTAGATCATCGCGCCGTCGGCACCGAACTCCGTCTTCGGAACCAGCATGACGAAGAAGGACGAGACCAGTTTGTAACCCTGCCTGACTCCGATCGTGATCAGCGCCGAACGGACCGTATGCGCCGTCGTATTGGTCGCGCCTGCCACCGATCCGTCGGCCTTCCCGTTCCGGACCATCATGTTCCCGAAGTAGAGCGGATCGAGCATCTGCTTGCGGCACTCGTCGAGCGTCGCGCCCTTTGCCCGGCGCAGCTCATGCAGTTCGACGGCATATCTCTCGAGATCCGGCGAAGACCTGTGATCAAGTATCACCACGTTATCAAGTCCGACGCCCAGCGCCGCCGCGCGGCTGCGAATCGTCGCCTCCTCGCCGATCACCGTCACCCGCGCGATCCGCTCCTCAGCCACCTGCGCCGCCGCCGCGATCGTCCGATCGTCTCCACCCTCGGGCAGAACGATGTGCTGCAATCGCGTCGCCGCGCGGCTTCTCAGTTTCCTCAATATATCCATTGACTCCCGTTATTCCTTTGCTGTGTCTTTTCGATTCCTGCGCCGGTAAAAATAGACGGCCAGAGTGATCCCGATCGCCGACAGGATGAAGATCGTGGCGACCGTGCTGTAGACTTCGAGATAATGCGCCACGGTTCGCCAGTTGCTGGCGAAGATTTTACCGAGGTAGAGGAGCATGGCGTTCCATGCCGTCGCGCTGAGCGCGCAGAGCAGCGTCGTCACCGCCAGATTCATCCTGGACATTCCGGCGAAGAACGAGACGATCGCGCGCGTCCCGGCCAGAAACCGGTTGGCGATGATCACGCCGTACCCGTAACGCCTGAAGAGCGATTCGACCTGTTCCAGCGCCCCCAGCGGCAGGTATCTGCCGAATCGCGTCTCGATGAAATGCCGGTCGAAATAGCGGCCCAGCCAGTAGGCCGTCATAAACCCGAGCGTGCCGCCCAGTGAAGCGAAGAAGAGCGCCGGGATGAAATCGACCGTCCCGAGCCCGATCAGGGTGCCGGTGAAGACCAGCGCCACATCGCTCGGCGAGGGCGGAAACACGTTCTCGATGTACGCGATCGCGAACATCAGAGCCAGCACTCCCGCGGGAGGCAATTCCTGCAACCAGACGATCAGTTGTTCCATCAGCGTCCCGTCGCCCGCATTCAGCTCTTTCGCTGCGCGCCGCGACGCTCTTTCAATTCCTCTGCCAGATCGCTCACCAGATCGCCCAGCCCGAGGCCGGAGAGATCCGAAGTCGACCAGAATTCATCCAGCCCCAGCGCGCCGCCCTTCTCGTACTCCAGCGCCTGCAGCAGCAGATCCAGCTTGTCGGCCGCCTTGACCAGACGGGCTTCCAGGCTCTCGCGATGCTCGTACTCAGTCCAGAGCTCCAGATACTGCCCGTCGAGCATCTCACCCGCCGCGCGCGCGTCGGCCGCATTGAGCGCTCCCGGATCGAAATACCTCTTGATCGTATTCGGCAGATCGCCCGTTCGCGCTTCGGTCAGATCGTGAAGCAACGCCATCCTGAGCACCTTCCCGACATCGACCCTCATCCCGCGTTCGATCGCGCGATCGGCCAGCAGCATGGCCGTAAACGCCACACCGAAGCTGTGGTCCCCGACCGATTCCACATCCCGCACGCCGCGCAGCAGCCAGCCCATCCGCGGAACGGACTTGAGCCTGACCATCTCGCTGCACAGATCGATCAGTTTTTTCGAATCTCTCAACCTCTCCCCCTTCAACTCGACAAGCTATCGGGTTTCACCCCTTCCGTCAACCGGGACTTTCCCGGCAAGACGAACCGCCCGCATTCATGCTATATTTTCCGTCTTTAACGTTTGAGTACCCCGGAAACTAAGTTATGGTTTTTAAACGCAGAGGAGCAGAGGTAAG
>CALBSU010000079.1 GCA_937967285.1 uncultured Acidobacteriota bacterium | reverse complement strand
AAACGACTGTCCCGGGGTTCCGCTCGGCCTGCGGCCTCGCTTCACCCCGGGCTAAATTCTATCGCCCGCTCCGCGGGCTTGATCTGAGAGTGTGTCCTGCTAAACGGGCTGAGCAGTTACAAGTAAAAAGCAGTTAGTAGAAACTGCGACGATGAAGGAAAACTATTTTCAGAAAGGGATCTTCCAACAATGACTGTGAACCATACCTGGAGGCTCGATTCGCGGCCTGTCGGCAGACTGACCGAGGCGAATTTCAAATGGACGGAAGAGCCGGTGCCGGAGCTCAGGGAGAACGAAGTCCTCGTCAAAACGCTCTATCTCTCGCTCGATCCGGCCAATCGCGGCTGGACCAACGAGGGCGGCTCCTACCGCGATGAGATACCTCTCGGAGCGGTCATGGAGGGCGGCGGCATCGGAGTGGTCGAGGAGTCGCGCCATCCCGGATTCCAGCCGGGCGACCACATTCAGGGCATGCTCGGCTGGCAGGAATATGCGGTGCTCAACGGAGCTGCGATCAACAAGCTGCCCGTCAATCCGGCGCTTCCGCTGACGGCATATCTCGGGCTCTTCGGGCATATCGGCCTGACCGCGTACTTCGGACTGCTCGACATCACGGATCCGAAACCCGGAGAGACGCTGGTCGTCTCCGCCGCCGCCGGAGCGGTCGGTTCGATCGTCGGCCAGATCGGAAAGATCAAGGGGTGTCGCGTCGTCGGAATCGCGGGAAGCGATGAAAAATGCGCCTGGATCAAAGACGAACTGGGCTTCGACGAGGTCATCAACTACAAGACCGAAAGCATTCGCGCCGGCCTCAAGCGGACTTGCCCGAACGGCATCGACGTCTACTTCGACAACGTCGGCGGAGAGACGCTCGATGCGGTCCTCGCCATCATCAATCAGGGCGCGAGGATCAGCATCTGCGGCATGATCTCGATGTACAATGCCACGGAACCGGTCCCCGGTCCGTACAATCTGATCAACATCCTCGTCCGACGGGCCAAAATGCAGGGTTTCATCGTGACCGACTACATGCCTCGCGCGGCAGAGGCCATCGCCGATCTCGGCAAGTGGTTCATGGAGGGCCGCCTCAAATACCGCATCGATGTGGTCGAGGGATTGGATCAGGCTCCGAGCGCTCTCAACAAGCTCTTTGACGGCACCAATCAGGGTAAGTTGATCATCAAAATCTGAGGTTCATCTGAAAGGATCAAAAATGGCTGATGAGAAGAAGGAGCTGACGGTCGAGGACTTCACGACCGGTATCAGGCAGCGCGTGGCCGATGCCTCGGGTCTCGATGCCACCTTCAAGTTCGTTTACAAGGAAGGCGGCATCATTCATATCGACGGGAAATCTGTTCCTCACGTCGTCACCAACGACGACCTGCCCGCCGACGTCACGCTCAAAATGTCGATCGAAACCATGAACAAACTCCATCGCCGGGAGATCAATCCCACCGTCGCCGTTATGTCGGGCGCAATCAAACTCGAAGGCAATATGTTCCTGGCGATGAAGCTGGATAAGATACTTCAATAGAAAGTAGAAAGTAGAAAGTAAAAAGTAGAAAGTGGCGTTTCGATCATTTATTAGTTGACCGGAACGCCAGCTTTCTGCTTTTTTCTTTCTACTTTCTACTTTCTACTTGTAGCTGCTCAGCCTCAGTTGGAAGGCAAGCCCGCGGAGCGGGTGACAGATTGTAGCCCGGGGTGAAGCGAGGCCGCAG
>CALBSU010000078.1 GCA_937967285.1 uncultured Acidobacteriota bacterium | reverse complement strand
CCGACGCCGCCCGGAGGTTCTCCTTCGATCGGATCGATCAATCCGGGAACGGCGCTGGCCGGCGACACGTTCACGATCGCCGGCGCGGGGTTCTCGACCTTACCGTCCGACACGCGGGTGCTGCTCGAGGACGGGCAGGGCAGGAGCGTCGCCGCTCTGGTCACTTCGGTGACATCGACGCTGATTCAGGCGCGTGTCCCGTTCGGATCGGCGACGGGCAAGGTGAAGGTCAAAACATCGGGCGGGGAAGCCGAAAGCGCAGCGAGCCTGTCATTGCGGACATCCGTCAGCGGATTCGTCGAGGAGGTTTTCACGCAAACCAACGGGCAGACGGGAAGGCGACCCGTGGCAAATGTGACCGTCAGAGTCTCGACGACATCGGGCCAGTTCATCACTCAGAATACCGGCGCGGACGGATCATTCGTGCTGGCGGACGCCACGCCGGGAGTGCAGGTTCTTGAGATCCGCGCCGTCAACACGCCGGTTCCGTATCCGTCGCGGACTCTCAAGGTGGCCGTCACAGCCGGGCGCGACAACCAGATCAGAAATCCGATCGAGTTGAAATCGGTCCAGTCGAACAGTCAGAACTCATTGCCTGTCAACGCGGGACAGAACGGCGGAGCGATGACGCCGACCGGAAACAATTCCACGGTCCCCGATTTCGGGTTGCCTGACGGGTGCACGGTCTCGCAGCCGCCGGGGGCGTTCACCTCGACGCTGACCAGCACGCTGCTCGATCCGGGCCGCGTGCCGGGGCAGATGCCGGCCGGTTATTTCAGCACCGCCGTGACTCAGTTGTCTCCGTTCGGGGCGGTCATGTCTCCGGGAGGGACTCTCAGGCTGCCGAATCTGGACAACATCCCCTCCGGCGTGACGATCAAACTGTTTCGCTTCGATCAGCCGACGACGGCGACGCCGGATTCCCCGACGATCGGCACTTTCATCGAGATCGGCACGGGCCGGTTAGGTCAGAACAACAAGATCGAGGCGACCGAATTCAACACCCAGCAGAGTCGTGTCAGGCAGACTACGCTCTATTTCGCATCGCCGCTCTACCCGACGATCAGGATCCGCGGGCGCGTCGTCGGCAGCGACGGCGTGCCGGTGACGAAAGCGATCGTTCAGACCCGCGGCCAGTATGCACTGACCGACGATGACGGCAGATTCCAACTGGACGATGTTCCGGTGATTAAGACCGGCGACACAGTCAGCATCGAAGTCAGCTACATGCGTCCCGATCGCCAGATCGATCGAACCGAGCGTGGGCCGATCAGTATCACGACCGGCAACAATATCGATCTCAGCGACGACATCGTTATGCCCGGCCGGCTGACGCCGGATCAGCCGCTGGTCGTCGCGCCTCCGCGTCTGACCGTCAATGAAAGCCAGACGCTGGATTTCAGCTTTCTCGCGGACAGCCAGCCCGGCGCGGGGCAGGCGATCACCGTTACGGCATCGGGTCAGAGCTTCGCATCGGTCATTCCGCAGGGAGGAGACCTCTACACGCTGCGGCTTTCACCGCCGGCCAACAGCGTGGGCGAGTACACCGTCTACATCACTGCGACGAACGGGGCGGGGCTGAAGTACATCTTCAGTCTGGCGGTGCGCGTCAGGAGGCCGCCGACGAATGCTCCGACGGCGAACGACTTGAGCCTCGTGACGGCTCGCGCCTCGCCGGTCAATTTCACTCTCACCGGAAGCGATCCGCTCAACCGGGCGCTGACGCTGGTCCTGCTCTCCTCGCCTTCCGCGGGAGCGATCAGCGGACTGCTGCCGAATCTGGTTTACACGCCCACCGCCAATTTCAGCGGCATAGATTCGTTCCGCTACAGGGCGATCGCAACCGGCACTTCATCATCGAGCGAGCCGTCCGTCATCTATGTCATCGTCAGATGACGCGGGCCGGCGGGATGCGTTCTTGCGTATCCCGCCGGCCGAATCTCGATTGTAACTTCTCGATTTGTTCACGGGAGCGCCGTGTCTCCAATACTGATACTGGTCATAGGCATGGTAGTAGTGGTGTGCAGTCTGCTGGTGCTGCGGCTGCATGCCTTTCTGTCGCTGCTGCTCGGGGCTGCGGTTGTGGCGCTGCTCACCCCGGCGGATGCGATATACGGTTACGCCGTCGGACGCGGGATGAGCGAGGCCGCGGCACGCGCGCTGGCCGGACAGTTCTTCTTCGACCGGATCGTCGACGGGTTCGGCCGCACGGTCGGTCAGATCGGCATCATCATCGCGATGGCCTCGATCATCGGCGATTGCATGCTCAACAGCGGGGCGGCGGACAAGATCGTCCGTTCGACGATCAGACTGGTCGGAGAAAAGCGGGCCCCGCAGGCATTTCTCGGAAGCGGTTACCTGCTCAGCATCCCGGTCTTCTTCGATACGGTCTTCTATCTGATGGTGCCGCTGATCAAGGCGACGAGGCTGCGGACAGGGCGTCATTATCTGTGGTACGTGCTGGCGGTCTTCGCCGGAGGCAGCATGACGCATTCGCTGGTGCCTCCGACTCCGGGGCCGCTCTTCGTCGCCAACGAAATGGGAGTCAGCCTGGCGATGATGATCGGGATGGGCTGCCTGGTCGGCGCTTTCAGTTCAACGGCCGGATTCATCTTCGCGGCATGGGCGGACAGGCGGATGGACCTGCCGCTGCGCGAATCACCGGAATCTCTCGAGGAACTTCAGGCCGTCGCGCGGCGCGATGAAAAGACGCTGCCGCCGCTGATCGTCTCGCTCCTGCCGATTCTTCTTCCGGTCATCCTGATCGCCGCCAATGCCGTGATCGGGACGAAGAAATCCTCGGGGAGCCGAATCCTCGATTTGTTCTCGGCCCTCGGCGACAAGAACATCGCGATCGTGATCGGCGCCGTCGTCG
>CALBSU010000077.1 GCA_937967285.1 uncultured Acidobacteriota bacterium | reverse complement strand
GTTCGGATCGTTCCGGGGACGCCCGTCAGAATCCGCAACTGGGGCGGCGATCGCGTCCTCTCGGCGAAAGTCAGGCTGATCGAACCTTCGGCCTTCACCAAAGTCTCCGCGCTCGGCATCGAGGAGCAGCGCGTCAACGTGATCGCCGACTTCATCGATCAGGCGGAGCCGCTCGGCGACGGCTATCGCGTCGAAGCAGACATCGTCGTCTGGCGCTCGGACGATGTCCTCAAGGCGCCGGCCAGCGCCCTCTTCAGATGCGCCGAGGAATGGTGCGTCTTCGCGATCGAAGACGGCCGGGCCCGACAGACGCAGATCAAAACCGGGCACAGAACGCCTCTCGAAGTTGAAATACTGGAAGGTTTGTCAGCCGGCGCGGAGGTCATCGTCCATCCGACCAGCGAGATCCGGGACGGCCTGCGAGTCAGATCGAGAAACATCCCGGTCTCGACGGCCTCAGGCAGTGGCGAGTGATTCAGTCGCCGTCGACAGGCTGTCCGCCTGAATGATGGATGCGGAAATCCGCGACTATCGGCAGGTGATCCGAAGCGACCAGCGACGTCGGACTGCGATGCAGGTGGGCTGATTCGAGATCGAGCGCGTCATCATAATAGATGTGATCCAGATGCATGACCGGCATGACGCCGGGATAGGTTCGCTTGCGCCCGATGTGAAGCCGGATGTCCGCGCTGCGGAAATGATCCTCGAGCAGCTTCGAGGTCAGTCCGCGGGTCCATTCGTTGAAATCGCCGAGCAGCAGCCGCGGCCCCGTGTGATCGCCGTTCGCCAGCACGTCCTCTTCGAGCAGCCTCCGCGCCTGATGCCTGCGTTCGATGAATGAAGTTCCGAGGTGAACGTTGTAGACATGCAGGTACTGGTCGTTATGGATATCGACGTCGACCCGCAGGCAGCCGCGCTGTTCGCGCCCCTCCACGCTGATATCGTGATTGCGCGCGTCGATCAGCGGAAACCGGCTCAGAACAATGTTGCCGTAGGCTGCGCCCTTCAGCTTGCGATTCTCGCCGAGCTGCAGATGATAGCCCATCTCCCGGGCGATGAAGTGCGCGTGATCATGTCGATCCTCCGCGCCATGGATCCACTGAACTTCCTGCAACCCCACGATGTCCGCATCGATCTCCTGGAGCACCTTGACGATCCGCTCCGGACGGACGCGCTGATCCAGCCCCTTGCACTTGTGGATGTTGTAGGTGGCAACCTTCAATTTACTGACTGATCGCATATGGCATTGTTTCGGCCCGTTTAGTCGGTGCCGGTACGGGTCTCCTCCTGTTCGGTCTCGGCCAGTTCGGATTTGATCCTGCCGATCTCCTTGTGAAAATCGATCTCTTCGCGTCTTCCCTGCCGGTAGAGCTGAACGGACCTGACCAGCAGCGTGATGGCTACCCAGATGCCGATCAGACTCAGCGGGAGCGTGATCCACAATGGCTTGTAGATGGCAAGCAGCGAGATCCCGAAAAGCAGAATGCCGCCCGCCATCATGATCCGCGCTTCGGCCGGACCGAGCACCCTCCGATTGGTGATCGATGCCCCGACCACGTTACCGATCCGGACGGCGCCGGCTGCGACCCGGCTGCCGCTGCTCGCATTCTCGAAGCGGCTCCGCCACCTCCGCGATTCCCTGTCGATTTTTCTCACCGGCGCCGGACGGCGTTTGGCGCCGAGCACTATCTCCGTTGCGTTTCCGAGGTCCTCGAGATACATAAGCTCCATCTGCAGACCGAAATTGGCGTCCTCGATGACCATATCGAGCTCCCAGTTCCTCATCCAGCTGACGAGATTGAGGTTTGTCGACCCGATCCGCGACCACTTGCCGTCGGAGACGGCGGTCTTGGCGTGGACCATGGGACCTTCCCACTCATAGACTCTGACGCCGGATTCGAGCAGCGGCCGGTAACCCGAGCGGGAGAGCGCGCGAACAACCGGCAGGTCTGTCGCCTGCGGCACCAGCAGCCGGACATCGACTCCGTCCATCGCTGCCGCTCTGAGCGCCTGAACGTAGGGAGTCGTCCCCGCGAAATAAGCGTCGGTCAGCCAGAGCGTCTCGCGAGCGTTGGCGGCGATCATCTGATCGAGCCTGTAGAGCCCGGCCGTGTTCGGCATGCTGGCGATGACGCGGACGCTGACATCTCCCGCCGGCGGAATCGAATTCGCCGGCGTCAGCTCTGATTCCGGAACGGGCTCGCCGAGTGTCGCCCAGATCTGCGCAAACGAACGCTCGATATCGTAGACGGCCGGGCCGATCACCTCGACTCCGGTGTCGCGCCACGGCTCGATGCCGCGCTTCGGATCCCCGGCCCACATCTCACCGACGCAGAGCCCGGCCACGAAACCGATCCGCCCGTCGACCGCGATCATCTTGCGATGGTCGCGTCCCATCCAGCCGAACGGACTGAGCAGACTCGGCGGATTGAAACACCTGACGTCGATCCCATCACTCCGCATCTTCTGCCAGAATTTGCGCGAAGCCGCGCCCAGACCACCCATCCAGTCGTAGATCAGCCTGACCGTCACTCCGGCGCGCGCCCTTTCGGCCAGAGCCTCGGCGAACAGATAGCCCTGCTCGTCCTCGTGAATGATGTAACTTTCGAAGTAGATCTTCTCGCGTGCGGAACGGATCGCATCGAGCCACGCGGGATAGTTCTCGCGGGCATCCTTCAGGATACGGGCGCAGTTACCCGTTACCAGCGGGGCGCCCGCTGTTCGCGTGGACATCCTCTCCGTCAGAAGTCGGGCCCTTGAATTCGCGCTGCTTCCCGTTCGCTTCTGTATTACTGCTTTCATCCGTTTCTACCCCTCAGGACTGTTCAGATAAAGCTTACAATAAACTACGGGTTTGTGCATCACCCCGGTTCAGGATACTTTCCGGAATGGCCCGGTATTGTGTAGGATAGAAGGCCGGTCGGAATCCGCTTAATCAGAATACGATCCTCGATGGACGCAACAAAATCAGGTCACAGACTGCTCGTCGCCATGGCGCACCCGGACGACGCCGAGATACTCACCGGCGGAACGCTCTTCCATCTCAGGCGCAGCGGGTGGGAGCTCGGGATACTGACGATGACCAGCGGGGACTGCGGATCGGCCACTCACACAAAAGAAGAGATCTCCGCGATCCGCCTCGCCGAGGCGCGCGATGCGGCGTCACTGCTCGGAGCGTGGTACGGATGCGTCGGACTTCAGGACATCGAGATCTTCGCCAACGCCGAGAACATCCGCCGGGTCGTCGAGATGATGCGCCGGTTCGATCCTGATGCGGTCATCACGCATTCGCCGGTCGATTACATGCTCGACCACGAGGAGACCTCGAAGCTGGCCCGCGCGGCAGCCTTCGCGCTGGCGATGCCGCTCTATCAGACCGGCCGTCCGGCGGCGTCGAAACCGGGTCGCGCGACTCCGACGCTCTACTATGCCGACCCCGTCGAGGGGATCGATCAGACCGGCGCCCGGCAGCATCCGGCGTTTTACGTCGACATCACTAGCACGATCGGCGACAAGCGCGAGATGCTGAGCCGCCACAGATCGCAGCGGGAATGGCTGCGAGCGCACCACGGAGTCGACGAATATCTCAACCGGATGACCGAATGGGCGGCCGGGTACGGCGGCGAGTGCGGGGCGGAGTTCGCCGAAGGCTTCCGGCAACACATGGGACACGGATATCCGCACGAGCCGTTGCTGCAGGAAGCGCTCGCTTCATTCATCAGAACACGTAACTGAATCGCCATGAAAACACTTCTTCTTATTCTCTGCCTGGCGCTCCTGACCGATACAGACGGAACAGCCGCGCAGGACTTCAAATCGCTCTTCAACGGCCGGAACCTCGACGGATGGGTGGCCGTCGGACCGACTCCCGAATCGTTTCGCGTCAGCGACGGTACGCTCATGGTGACAGGCGCCGGAAACCAGCCGAACTGGCTGCGGAGCGAGAAGGAGTACGAAAACTTCGTCCTCAGATTCGAATACATGACGCCCGGCTGGTGCGAGGCCGGAGTGCTGCTCCACGCCCCGCTCCACGGGCGCCAGTCGACGGCCGGTCTCAAAATTCACCTCCGGCACGATCAGGTCGACGAAGGCGCTCGATCGACCGGATCGATTTACGATGTCCTCCCGCCGCTCGTCCAGGCCGGCCGCCCGGCGAAGGAGTGGAACCGGATGGAAATCCATCTCGACTGGCCGAAGCTCCGCGTCACGCTCAACGGACAAACCATCCACGACGTCGACATGCAATGGAACGAAAAGCTGCGAACGCGCCTCAGGCGCGGCTACATCGGCTTTCAGGATATCGGCACCGCGATCCATTTCCGCAATATCGAGATCCGCGAACTTCCGGCCACGGAACAGTGGTCCAACCTGTTCAACGGACGCGACCTGACCGGATGGACCGTCAGCGGCCCCGCCAGGTGGTCGGTCGAAAACGGACTCATCGTCGGCTTCGACGGCGACGGCTACCTGATCAGCGACAGGGATTACAGCGACTTCGAATTTCAGGTCTTCATCCGCACCTCCAGGCGCGCCAACGGAGGAATCTTCACACGCTGGAAATCCGAGAAGGAACGCGGATACGAAGCGCAGATCTATAACTTTAACGAAGCGACCAATCCGACCGGCAGCATCTACGGCATAGTCCCGTCGGTCGATCCGGATTCGCGCGATGAAGAGTGGTTCCTCATGCAGATCATCTCGCGCGGAAGCTATCAGGGAATCTTCATCAACGGTCGCTGCGTCGCCGAATCGAACCGCCTGACGGTCCCCGATAACGGCCGCATCGTCCTCCAGATGCACGCCAGAGGCGCGAGAATCGAATTTATGAATCCGAGGGTTAAGAAGTAGTTTCCAGTCTTAAGAATTGGACGAGTATTTTTCAGTCGGCAGCGATGCGATTTTAAAGATTCTGATCCAGTCTGAATACTGGAAACCAAACAACAAGGAGCATTCATTTCATGAAAGAGATAAACGTTGGAATAGTCGGATTGGGATGGGTTGCCGGAGCGCATATCCACGCATTGCACGAGATACCCGGGGTTAGGGTTACGGGCGTCAGTTCGCGGAGGAAGCTCGATGAGTCAGAGCTGAAAGCGCAGTACGGGACGCCGATCAGGGCATATTCGAGCTATGAGGCGATGCTCGAGGATCCGTCGATCGACGTAATCGACATCTGCACGCCGCATCCGTTCCATCCCGATCAGGCGATCGCCGCGGCGAAAGCCGGAAAGCATCTGATCATCGAGAAACCGATTTCGATCGGCTACGCCGATGCGCTGAGAA
>CALBSU010000076.1 GCA_937967285.1 uncultured Acidobacteriota bacterium | reverse complement strand
GACGCTGCGGCGACCCTGACCAGCCGCTTGAACAACTGCTGCGCGACGGGCTGTTCGTTGTGGTTGAGCCTCTCGTACGCCGCGTTGGCCTGCGCGACCGCGGGTTCGATGTCCAGCGCGCGCCCTTCGTAAATCGCCAGCACCTCCTCACGCTTCTCCTTGTCGGGAGGCGCACCCAGTTGAGTCACGCTGCCGTCGGTCAGATACGAGGTCAGCCGCTCAGCCGGCTTGAGCAGCGAGAGCGTCTCCTCCGGCCTGTCGCCGAATGCCGCCAGCATCTCTTCGTAGGCGTAGAAAGGAATGTACTGAAACTGGACCTCCTCGAGATAGATATCCCTGTCCCTGCGCGACGAGAGATGGTCAGGGAACCTCGCAAACTTCGAGCGAGCCAGTTCCTTGCGAAGATCGAGCTTCCGTTTCTCGAACGGTTCGACGCGCATCTGGACGGGGAAGATCCGCAGCGGATTGGCGGATCTCTGCTGGAAGGCCGATTCAGCGACGGCCGCCGCCCCGTCGATCGACTGATTGTTGAGAGTGAAGCAGACTACCAGCGAATCCGGCATCTGGATCGTGCAGATCCCCGACGTGTCGCTGACGCCGGTCCGGCTGTCGATCAGAATGTAGTCGTACTCCTCCCGCATCATCTCGCGGGCCGCCTCGAGGAACGCGCCGCCGCCGAGCTTGTCGTAAAAGGTCTGCCAGTTGAAGAGGTTGACGCGAGTCGAATATGAAGCTCCCTGCCGACCTGCCGGCACCAGATCCAGAGTCCCGCCGGCCGGAAACTTCCAGTTGAGCGAAACGGCGTAACGAAGGATGTCCGCGTGCTGACGGTACCAGTCGGCGCTCAGCGTCTCCCCCTCGGGCAGGCGCGTCATTGTCTCTGTCGCATAGTCGTTGACGAAGTCGATCAGGCCTTCGGTCGAGGCCAGTTCTTTGTCGACCAGAAACGGCGCGAAGTACCTGTGCAGTCCGGGCGCCTCGAGATCCCAGTCGATGGCCAGGACCTTTTTGCCGTTGCTCGCCAGAACCCATGCGACATTGGCCATGGCCATCGATCGGCCCGTCCCTCCCTTGTAAGAATAGAAGGTGATGATCCGGCCGGACGATCTTTCCTCACTGACGGGTTGACTGCTCATTGATTCAGTTGCCTCCGGGGCCAGCAATTATCGGCTTGGGCATCGGCTTCTCGCCCAGCGCTATCTTCTCGACATTGAGCTGTTCCAGTATCCGTTCTCGCGTCTTGTAGATCGCCAGGCAGAGCTGCTTTCTGAGATCGTCCGGCGAACTGACCGGATAGAGGAAAGAGTTGGCCGCGCCCATTTCGAGCGAGCGCTTGAAGAATACCTGCCTGACGATGTTTTCGAGCGTCGAACTGGCCTGCTGCGATTCAGTGTCGGATGTGTTCCACGGAACCAGCACGACGCAGTTGATGAAACTTCTGTCGTCGTACTGCCGCAATATCTTCTTATACTCCTCGATTCGCAGCGTCCACGTGTCGACGATGATGACGACCAGTTTTCTGGCCTGCTCCGATTTCTCGAGCGCCTTGACAAGATCATCGGTCAGGCGGACTTCCTCATAGAACAGTTTTTCCCGGGTAGCCACGTCCTGGGCGAGAAAGCCGATCGGTTCGTTGACGTCGGGCAGATAGGGGATCCAGTCCTTGCCCCCCTCGATGCCGTAAGCGTCCAGCTCCTGGCGCAGCGCGGCCATCCTGTTGCGGTTCTCTGCGACATAGATGAACTGAACGTATCGCGGGCCGGAAGTGGCCGGACCGGGATCTGCCACCGGGTTTTGCCGGGAAGAATGAAATGCGCTCGGGACCTGTTCGATCGGATCGAGCGCGGCCAGTGGCGGCAGAGTATGCAGGCGCGCCGCATCGACCAGTCTGCCCGCCAGCGCCGAGACAAGGTTGAGATAATCGTCCTCGTACCGGCGCAGCTTGATCAGTTGTTTCAGTCCCTGGCGGGCGTATTCGGCCCCGAAGTCGTCGTGATTGTACTGGATTCCGCTCACCACCTGCGGCAGCGGCTGTGGCAAGCGGTTCTCGGGCACCCAGAGCACCGGCAGAATCAGCCCCGAGCTCTTGCCCGCCAGACCCTGTTCATAGGTTCTGACGCGCGAATGGAAAACATTCCACTCCTTGCCGCAGTATTCTTTCTGAAAATAGGTCGGGGAGAGAATGCTGACGAATGTCGAACTGTTCTGCAGCGCCGATGCCAGCGTGGCGCCCCATTGGGCGCCCGGTTCGATCTCCTCGCCGTCGAAGAATCCAACCGCGTTTTCGTTCAACTCGCCGGAGAGAACGCGGACCTCGTTCCGCAGATCCTCGAAAAACTTTTTCAGATACTCATCCCGATCGAGTCGCGCATAACTGAAGAAGAACCAGTATTTCATATCCCTTTACCTGCCCACCTGTTTAGATACTGCAATGAATCGGGACAAACGAACTTCTGACAGAAATAACAGTATTTTCTACGGTTGAAAAGGGAAAACTGAGGTCGTTCTGAAGGATGGTCGCGGGATCGCTGAGATGCGCGCCGGCGTTCTTACTCGCCGGCGCGCCGAACTCAGACTTATTTCACATCGAAGACCGGAACTTCGCTGAGCATCACCTTGCCGCCGGAACGATTGACGACATAGATGGCGCGTCCGGAGTAGTCCTTGCCCTCGATCTTGATCTTGAGCGTGACGTCGACCGATGTCCGGTTGGCATCCCACGGCTCGACTCTCAGCGCCTCTGTGACCCAGATCGCGGGTTTGCGGACGACCAGCGACTGCGCGAACCTCCTGAGGTTGCTCAGATCGACCAGCGGATTGACGCTGTCTGAGGTGCTGGTCAGAATCGCGCCGTCCAGGCGTGTCAGAAATGCCTTGATGTCCTCGGGCACGCTCGCCGCGCCCGCAATCTTTTCGGCCTTCAGCGCGCCGTCGCGGGCCTCGATCGTCGTGGCCGCGTCAAGATCGGCCGCGGCGGCGAGGTTGAAATGCCTGGCGGCCTCGGCAGCCTGGTTCTTCTGAAGCGCGATCTCGCCGAGTCCGAGGTGGGCCCATCCGTATGCCTGGATCTGGACCGGTTCGGCCTTGAGCACGTCGCCCAGCACCTTAGCCGCTTCGTCATATTTGTTCTGCGCAAGCAGAATCCGGCCGAGCAGCGCCTGCAGCGTCGATGCCTTGGGGTTGATCGCCACTGCTTCACGAGCTTTCGTCTCTGCCGTCGCGTACTCTTTTTTGCTGAAAGCCAGGTTCGCCTGACCGAAGGCCTCGAATTCCGAAGGCTTCCGCGGGAAGACGTCGTTGGCATAGTCGGCCTGAATGTAGAGCTTTTCGGGATCGACCTCGATGCGTGCGATCCTGGTGCCGGCAGGGAATGTGACGGTTCCGTATTCGCTGGCCTTGACGGTCACCGATTTGTCGATCCTCTGTCCGCTCTCGGTCACGGCCACGACGTCGACCGTCGCGTCACCGGTGCCGAAATTGGCGATCGTCGACTCGACTCCGCCGGGGCCCGATTGCGGCTGGCCGATCGCGAAATCGGGCAGGACGACGGTGTCGATCCCGTTGCTGAAGATCTCGTCGATCAGCTTGCGGTCCCCGCCACCGGCCATCAGGTTGTTCTTGAGTGTCGTGCATCTCGAAATGCCGCAGAGCGGGGAACTCCATTCGTTGAGCGAGAGCACGTCGACGCGCGTCCGTGTCAGCGAATCTCGCAGTACCTTCTGAAATACCTCGGCCCCGATCTTCTTCTCGATCATCCGCCAGATCAGGGCGCCCTTGTTGTAGACGCTGGTCTTGTAGTTCCTGTCGAGCTGGCTCTGCATCAGCAGCGGAGCGTCGCTCCGTGCGATCGTGGCATAGGCCTGACGGTAGCGGTCGAAGGCTTCGTCGCCGCTCTGACGGCCGAAACGCTCGCCGAGGTAGAGCGCCGCGAGATAGATCGGCAGTCCGTCGCGCAGGACTCCGGTTCCGCGTCCGCGCAGCAGAACGTGCCCGTCGATCCAACCGCGCGCCGCCGCGCTGGCCAGAAGCTCGATCGTCCCGAGATCGAGCGCGTCCCGCCTGAACAGGTTGTCATCCACCGTCACCGCGCCGACTGTCGAAAATGTCGTTTCGCGCCCGGCCGAAAATGTGTCGGATGTTGCCGTGTTGAGCTGCCTGGCCTGGCTCGAGATGACGCGGAAGGGCGCCAGCGCCGCCACGTTGAAGTACTTCACGTCGAAGACCATGATCTTCTCGGCCTCGACCGCCAGCCGCTGCGCCTGCTCCCTGCCGGCGTCGGTCAGTCCGCGCGGCATGTAGATCTCAACCGGATAGGTTTCGCCTCCCCGGGTGATGACGTCGTAATCGCCGACGATCACAAAGGGCTGCGCCGCCATCGACTGCTCGAACGAGTTCTCGGACTTCCTGATCCCGGACGAGATGACCTTCAACCCGGCCGGCGCCATCACCGTCAGTTTGAATGGAGCGGTATCGGCCCCATGCTCGGCGTACGGAGTATGCACCACCGGCACCCAGAAACTGCTCGGCAGCAGGTATGTGTCATCGGCTGAGATGTGAAGCGCCGGACTGCGGTCCGCGGATTGAATCGAATATCCGAACTCGATGTCGAATTCGCGCGCCGAGGCGACCTCGGAGTTGATGTCGGCGTAAATCCTCAGCAGATTGTTTCTGACATCTTCAGATGTGGTGAACTTGACCCCGGAACCGTTCAGGCTGACGGTGTTCACGACCGCCTTGAGATTGATGAAGAAGGACATTCTCGGCTTGCGGTCGGTCGAAAGCAGAATCTTGTCGGCCAGATCCGGTCCGGACAGATTGACCATCCTGAGCTTCGTCCTGACATCAGCCTTCAACTGCTCGGGCACGATCTTGACATCGATCTCATACTGCTTTATCTCGAACTCCTGCCCGAAGACCGTGACGCTCAGCGCCACCAGAATTATCGCTGCGAATAAGAAGTTTATCTTTTTCATAACAATCCGTTATTTAGTAGAAAGTAGAAAGTAGAAAGTAGTACAGCACCACAGTCAATGTGATGAATGTTCTTTGAAAGGC
>CALBSU010000075.1 GCA_937967285.1 uncultured Acidobacteriota bacterium | reverse complement strand
TGGCCAGGGAGGGATCTCAATAGACTGGGTCATCAACGATCCGGACCTCGACCCGGTTCGCGAAGACCCTGAATTCAAAGCCCTGACCCTGTCAATTGCTCAGTAGAAAGTAAAAAGTAGAAAGTAGAAAGTTTTGATGAATGTCCGGATGCCATGATCGATACTTTCTACTTTCTACTTTTTACTTTCTACTTTTCATTGGCATAAGGATTGCCTCAATCTGAATACCTGTTGATTCAGGATGGAGATTCCGAGACAGGAGATGCTGGGAAACCCTTAAATAACGGACATCCTGAGTAAATGAAGCACAAAATCAGGCCTGAACCAGTAGTGATCGCGGACCGCGCTGCATCTGGGGAAGTGGTGAAATTCATCCGTCGTGCGGGAAATTTCGCTCTTCAGCGGCGGTCCTCCCTCCTTAACAGATCGCTGAGGTGAAATATGAGTCATTGGGGCAGGAACAACATATCTCTGGCAGTAATAACAATAATCCTTGTGATTGCATCGACAACGCTGACGGCACAGACGCCGACCGGAAGCATCCGGGGCGGGGTTGCGGATCCGTCGAAAGCTGTAATCGGAGGCGCAAAGGTAACAGTCAGAAACCGGAGCACGGGAACCGAGCGGGTGGGGATAACCGATACCGACGGTGAGTTCGTGATCAGCAACCTGTTGCCGGGCGAGTACGAGATAAAGGTTACGATGAAGGGATTCAAGACCAGCCTGAGCGTGGTCACGGTGCAGGTCGGCGACACGACGCATTACGAACTGTCTCTCGAAATCGGCGAGACCTCGGAGACCGTCGTCATCTCGGCCGACACATCGAGTGTGGTCAACACGACCGATTTCAAGGTCGACGGGGTGATCACCCGGCAGAAGATCGACTCTCTGCCGCTCAACGGGAGGAACTTTCTGCAACTGGCGTCGCTTGAGCCGGGAGTCAGAGTTTCGACGGGCAATCCGGGGGAATACAACAATCTTTTCAACGTCTCGATCGGTGGAGGAGATTCATCGCTGACGCGGCTGACCGTGGACGGGGGCAACGTCGTCGATCCGGTGACGGGCTCAGCCGCTCAGAATTTTTCGGTCGAAACGGTCCAGGAGTTTCAGATTTCGAGCTTCAATTTCGACCTTTCGACCGGAGTGACTTCGGTCGGTGCGGTCAACATCGTGTCGCGAACCGGCAGCAACGACTACCATGGCAGCGGTTTCGGCTTCTATCGCGACAACAACATGGCGGCTTATCCGACGCTCAACCGCGTAGCCAACAATCCCGACCCGTTCTTCCGCCGTCTGCAGGCCGGATTTTCGCTCGGCGGACCCGTGATCAGGGACAAGCTGGTCTGGTTCACCAATCTTGAACGGCTCAATCAGACCTCGGCGTATTCCACGATACACACCGGAGTCCCTGTTTTCAGCCAGTTCGACACAGTGACATCGAGCCCGTATCGCGGATGGCTCTACAATCTGCGGCTGGACTACACGATCAACAGCAGGCACAGCACATTCCTGCGCTTCAGTTCCGACGTCAACAACGTCTTCGCGCCGGTCTCTCAGAACGTCCTGCCCTCGAACTGGCGAAGCAACAGGAACGACGTCTACCAGGGGCAGGCCGGGTGGACAGCATCGCTGACGCCGACGCTGGTCAATCAGCTGAGCTTCAATTATCAGTACATCGGCAACAAGAGCCTGATTCCTTCTCAGGGGGACTGTCCGAACTGTCTCGGGCTGGACGGCCCGCAGATCAGGGTCAACAACAGCAGTTTCATCATCGGGAACAACACGGATGCGCCGCAGAACCGCGCGCTCTTCCGATACGAGACCAACGACAATCTGAGCTGGACGGTCAACAAGCACACGATTCAGACCGGATTGAACTGGGAGAAGGCGTTCGGGCAGGGCGGCTGGAGCTTCGTCGATCCGGCGGTGGTGGTTACCCACGACCCGCGCGACGTGCTGGCGGTCAATGGAGCGATAGACGCGCTGGCGGCCGGGCTCGGGCTGCCGTCGGGCAATCCGATCGGCGACCAGTTGCGCGGTCTGTTCGGACCGGTGGCCCCGATCCTGCGCATTCCGTTGCCGGCCGCATTTACGACTCCCGGAGCGCAGGTAACATACAATGACATTCTTCAGCTTCCCGTGGCCTTCATCATCACCGGGCTCGGCGACGGCAGCCAGCCGCCTCCGTTCAATGCCGATTACGCCCGGAACGTCAACCGCATCCGCGCCTACGGACAGGACACCTGGCAGGTCGGCAAGGGGCTGACGCTGAAATACGGCGTCTCCTATCTGTACGAGGACAAGCTCTGGAATCACGACCTGGACAAGTCGTCGCTGTTCGCCGGGACGGCGCTCTACGGTCCATCGCGGGCGAATCCGCGCGACAGGAACAATTTCGCCCCGTCGTTCGGATTTGCCTGGAACGTCGACAATCGCGACAAGACGGTCGTCCGCGGCGGATTCACAATGGCGTACGATACGAGCCTGTACGTCAACAGGCTGACCGAACGCGCGATTCTGAGTCCGCTGGGCAATGGACGAGTGATCATTCCGGGAGATTTCTTCCAGAACACGACGGCTTTTCCCCAGTTGCCGGCTCAGGTTCTGCAGGCACTGCCGGTAGTGGCGGCGGGGCTGGTGCAGTTCGCCGGGACGCTGCCGCCGGGCGATCCGACAAGGGCCCAGCTTCTGACGCTGGCGGCCCTGGTGCCGGCTTTTCCGCTGCTCAATCCCGCGCAGGGAGCCAGGCTCAGCGCGGCCACGCTGCAGGTCCTGCCGACTCGAATGAGCACGTCGCAGGCGCTGCAGACCGTCGCCCAGCAGAGCGCTCTGATTCAGGGACAGTTCGACCAGTTGGGAGGAGCCGGCATCATCGGCGCAGACTTCTTCAAGACCGTTTCGAACTCTTCGGTGATCATCGATCCCGATATCAGAATCCCCTACTCCATGACTTACAGCATCGGAGCGCAGCGCGAGGTGCCGGGCAACATGCTGCTTTCGGCGGACTTCGTCTGGCGACGGTATCTGCACACATTCTTCCAGAGAGATCGCGGCCTGTGGAATCGTTCGGCTGCATTCGGCGGCCCGGTGCTGCCGGCATGCGCGGGCGATGACGCCATCAATCCGGGAGTCCGCTGTCTCAACGGCCCGTTCGAGGTTCTCGAAGGCAGCGGGCGGAGCGACTATCGAGCGCTGCTCCTCAAGCTCAATAAACGCTTCACCGGGCGATATCAGTTTACCGCTTCCTACTCCCTCTCGAGGCTCAAGGGATTCGATTACGGACGCGATATCTCCAACCCGTTCGCCTTCCCCGGTTACCAGGGAGGCGACCGGAGACATTCGTTCGTCTTCAGCGGTCTCGTCAGAATGCCCTGGGACATCAACGCCAGCCTGATCGCCACCTACGAGAGCGGAGCGCCACTCTCGGCCGTTCTCCCCGGCACCAACAACAGCGATCTCAACGGAGACGGCACGAACAACGACTTCCTCCCCGGCACCGGCTGGAACAGTCTCAATCGCGAGATCGGGAAGTCAGAGCTCGCCCGGCTGGTGGACGAATGGAACGCCGGTTTCGCAGGCAAGGACGCTCCGCGCGGCGGACAGTTCCCGAGGCTCGCCCTGCCGTCGGATTTCAACTTCAGCGATTCATTCCAGTCTCACGACATCCGGATCTCGAAGGAGTTCAACATTATCGGAGAGCGGCTCAAACTGGAGTTGATAGGCGAGATCTTCAACCTCTTCAATATCTCGAACAAGGGAGGCTACAGCGGATTACTGGATGCGGGTTTCGGCCAGCCGACCAGCAAATCGAACCCGATTCTGGGAATCGGCGGTCCACGCATCTTCCAGATCGCGGGGCGGATCAAATTCTGATTAATCGCAAAGTGTTAATCG
>CALBSU010000074.1 GCA_937967285.1 uncultured Acidobacteriota bacterium | reverse complement strand
AAAGTAGAAAGTAGAAAGTAGAAAGTAGAAAGTAGAAAGTAGAAAGTAGAAAGTGCGAGTGGCAGATCATGATAATATCGTGATCTGGTCACGAAGGTCTTGGCACTTTCTACTTTCTACTTTTTACTTTCTACTACCATGGATTTTGGACTAAAGAACAGAGTGGCGATGGTATCGGCGGCGAGCAAGGGGCTGGGCAAGGCCTGTGCGTTGTCGCTGGCAGGTGAGGGGGCCCGGGTCTCGATCTGCGCGAGGACGGCTGCGGATCTGGAACTGGCGCGTGAAGAGATCTCCGCCGTCGGAGAAGTTCACTCGACGGTCTGCGATGTTTCGTCGAAGTCGGATCTCGATCGCTGGCATGCCGAGACGGTCGCCGCATTTGGCGATGTCGATATTCTCGTCACTAATACCGGCGGACCTCCGGTCAGTCGTTTTCTGGATCTGACGGAGGAGCAGTGGATGGCCGGGTTGGAGTCGACGCTGATGAACGTCGTCAGGCTGACTCATCTGGTCGTTCCCGGAATGCAGCGCAGGGGGTGGGGAAGGATCATTCACCTGACATCCCTGGTGGCCAAGCAGCCGATCGACGAACTGACGATCTCGAGCACGATCAGGGCAGGGCTCTCGGGGCTGACGAAGACCCTCGCCAATCAGCTCGGCCCGAACAACATCACCGTCAATGCCATTCTGACCGGCCACATTCTGACCGATCGCCAGATGGCTCTGGCCGATGTCAGGACCCGCGAGCACGGCATCACCTACGATCAGTACTTCGCCCAGGCTGCCGGCGAGATCCCGCTCAGGCGGCTCGGCGAGACCCGCGAGATCGGCGATGTCGTGGCCTTCCTCGCTTCTGAGAAAGCCTCCTACATCAGCGGAGTCTCGCTGCAGGTCGACGGCGGCCTGATCCGCTCGACATTCTGAATACTCCGGAAAGAAAAAGCGGCGCCAGAGCGGCGCCGCAGATATAACCGTTACGGATGTTGAAGGTTTTCAGACCTTCATGATCTCTTCTTCCTTGTGCTGGCTCAGTTCAGCGATCCTGGCGACATAGCCGTCGGTCAGCTTCTGAACGTCGTCCAGTCCGCCGCGCTCCTCATCCTCGGAAATCTCCTTATCCTTGAGCGCCTTCTTGAGTTTGTCGTTCGAGTCCCGCCGGATGTTGCGGATCGAGGTCTTGTGCTCTTCGGCCATGTCGTGAACCACCTTGACCATCTGCCTGCGGCGCTCCTCGGTCAGCGGAGGGATCGGGATCCGGATCAGTTTGCCGTCATTGGACGGGTTGACGTTGAGTTCGGAGGACCTGAGCGCCTTCTCGATCTCGTTGATCAGCGAAGGATCGAACGGCTGGACAGTCAGCATCGAGGCCTCAGGCGCGTGGATGGTGGCAACCTGGTTGAGAGGCATCGGCGAGCCGTATGCCACGACATGGATGTTGTCGAGCAGGTTGGTCGACGCGCGTCCCGTCCTCACGCTCTGCAGTTTGTGGCGGAAGTCCTCCACCGCCTTCTCCATCCTGGACTTTGTTTCCTGCTGGATCTCTTTTACCATTTTTTCTTCCTCCGGATAATCGACAAGGCTATCTGGAAGCCCCTGAGATCGAATAATCATCGGGTCTGACGATCGATCCGACCCGTTCGCCGAGGGCCGCCCTGCGGATGTTGCCATGCTTTGTCATGTCGAAGATGACGATCGGTAAGCGATTGTCCTTGCAGAGGGAGATCGCCGATGCATCCATGACGGCCAGCTCCTCCTGCAGGACACGCATATAATTGAGTTCTTCGATCTTGACCGCGTCCGAGTTCTTTCTCGGATCGGAAGTGTAGACGCCTCCGACGCTCGTCGCCTTCATGATGACGTCGGCCTGGATCTCAAGCGCGCGCATCACCGCGGCGGTGTCGGTGGTGAAGAACGGCTGGCCGATCCCGGCGGCGAAGATCACGATCCGGCCCTTTTCTAGATGCCTGACCGCTCTCCGGCGGATGAACGGCTCGGCTACTTCGCGCATCTCTATCGCCGACATGACTCGGGTGAAAGCGCCGAGTTTCTCGAGCGAATCCTGCAGCGCCAGCGCGTTCATGACCGTAGCGATCATGCCCATGTAATCGGCCGAGGCCCTGTCCATTCCTGAGGCGCTCGCCTTGATGCCCCGAAAAATGTTGCCGCCGCCGACGACCAGCGCGACCTCGACACCGAGCGATAATACTTCGATAACTTCACCCGCTACGCGCTGGACGACGTTGGGATCGATTCCGTATCCCGCATCGCCCATCAGAGCCTCGCCGCTCAGTTTGAGAAGGATCCGTTTGAACCTTGGCGCTGCAATCTCATCTGGTAGTGACACGATATTTGTTGCTCAGGGTACTCATCGCCGCCCCGGCGGCCGCGGATATGCATCCGCGGCCTTCCCGGGGTCGCTGATTACAGTTCTGCCTTACTTGATGGCGGCCGCGACTTCGGCTGCGAAATCCTCGGACCGCTTTTCGAGACCCTCACCCATCTTGTAGCGGGTGAACCGGCGGATGCTGACCTTCTCGCCGGTCTTCGCCGTCAGGTCCGTGACGAGCTCGCCGACCGTCTTCGCCTGATCCTTGACGAAGGGCTGCTCGAGCAGAACCGCATCGGTCAGGAACTTGTCGATCCGGCCCTGAACCATCTTCTCGATGATATTGTCGGGCTTGTTGGCGTTCTTCGGATCGGCCTTGGCCTGGTCGCGGGCGATCTCGCGCTCCTTTTCGATCACATCGGCGGGGACTTCATCCTTGCTCACATACTGCGGCTCGGACGCGCAGATGTGCATGGCCAGGTCCTTGACGAAACGCTGAAAATCGTCGCCGCGGGCGACGAAGTCCGTCTCGCAGTTGACCTCGACCAGAACGCCGACCTTGCCGCCCATGTGGATATAGGATCCGACAGTGCCCTCGGCGGCGATCCTGCTTTCGCGTTTCTTGGCGCTCGCCAGACCGGCCTTGCGCAGGATCTCGATCGCCTGTTCCTCGTTGCCGTTGGCCTCTGTCAGGGCCTTCTTGCACTCCATCATGCCGGCGCCGGTCTTCTCGCGCAGGCTCTTGACCATCTCCGCAGTTATTGACATTAGACTGATCTCCTCAATGGTTTCAGCGGCGCCGGTTCCGGCCCCGCTGCACCCCTGTTTCATGATGACGGGTATTGAAAAGCGGCGCAGCCGATGCTCGATGGAAAGGCTGCGCCGCTTCGATTTGTCAACGGTAAATTCCGTTACAACAGATGTTTAAGCGGTCTCTGCCGCGGTTTCGACAGCCTTTTCGGCAGCAGTGTTCTCCTCGACTGCCGGGGCGGGGGATTCGGCCGGCGCCGCTTCCTCTGTCACGACAGGCTGCGCAGGCTGCTGCTGGACGGGCTGTCTCCGCTCGCCGCCGCCCCTGTCACCGCCGCGTCCGCGACCACCGCGTCCGCGATCTCGATCCCTGTCGCCGCGCCCGCGTCCGCCGCGCTCACCACGCTCGCCGCGATCCTGCTGCCTCGATTCGCCGCCGCCGGCCTTGGCCTGTTCGGCCGCCGCAAGGGCCTCTTCGGCCTCCTTCTGCTGGGCCAGCTGCTGGCCTTCCATGATCGAATCGGCAATCCTCGAAGCGAAGAGTCGAACCGCGCGCAGAGCGTCGTCGTTGCCGGGGATCACGTAATCGATGCCTTCCGGCGTGCAGTTGGTGTCGACGACCGCAACCACTGGAATTCCCAGCCGGTTGGCCTCCTTGACCGCGATATCTTCCTTGTTGGTGTCGATGATGAAGATCGCGCTCGGCAGCCTCTTCATCTCCTTGATTCCGGAAAGGTTCTTCTCAAGCGCCAGGCGCTCGCGCTCGATCTGCAGCCGCTCCTTCTTGGCATACTGATCGATCCGGCCGTCGGCCTGCATCGCCTCGATCTCCTTGTAACGCTTGATCGATTTCTGAATCGTCTGAAAATTGGTCAGCAGGCCGCCCAGCCAGCGCTGGTTGATGTAGAACTGATTGCAGCGCAGAGCCTCTTCCTTGATCGCGTCCTGGGCCTGTCGCTTCGTCCCGACGAAGAGCACGCTCCGGTCCGTTCCCTCGGAGGTCAGCCCCGTCAGGAACTTCATCGCCTCCTTGAACATCCGCTGCGTCTTCTGCAGATCGATAATGTAGATGCCGTTCCGCTCGCCGAAGATGTACTCCTTCATCTTCGGATTCCACCGGCGGACCTGATGCCCGAAGTGGACACCCGCTTCGAGCAGCTCTTTCATGGTTACTGTAGCCAATCAAACCTCCAATTCATGGTTTATGTACTCGCCGTCCCCGGATTCGTCGAACAACCAGGTCAGGGGACGGCAATGGATTTGCCGACTGTGCGGCATGCAATTAGCGTTTCGAGAACTGGAAGCGCTTGCGCGCGCCCTTCTGACCGTACTTCTTGCGCTCCTTGGCGCGCGGATCGCGGGTCAGCAGACCGGCCTTCTTGAGCTTCTTTCTCAGTTCGCCGTTGAACTCGACCAGTGCCCGCGCGATGCCGTGCCGGACCGCCCCGGCCTGTCCGGCCGAGCCTCCGCCGACCACGTTGACCAGCACGTCGAACTTGCTCAGCGTGTCGGTCAGCTGCAGGGGCTGCCGGATGATCATCCGCAGCGTCTCGTTCTTGAAATATGATTCGATCGAGGTCCGGTTGACTTTGAAGTTTCCGTTCCCCTCGCGCAGGTAGACGCGAGCGGTTGCGCTCTTGCGTCGTCCGGTTCCGTAATACTGAATACCAGCCACGTTGTGAATCGCTCCTGATGTTGGTTATTTGACTTGCAGCGAGAGCGGAGCAGGTTTCTGCGCGCCATGCGGATGTTCGGCACCGGCGTAGACCTTGAGTTTGCTGCTCATGGCCCGACCGAGCTTGGTCTTGGGGAGCATACCCCTGACCGACAGCTCGACCAGCTTGACCGGGTTCCTGGCCAGCAGGTCGCGAGCGTTGACCTCTTTGAGCCCGCCCGGCCAGCCGGTGTGATGACGATACATCTTGTCGTCCAGTTTGTTGCCCTTGAGGACGACTTTCGCCGCGTTGATGATGATCACGTGATCGCCGAGGTCGAGGAACGGCGTCCAGGTCGGCTTGCGCTTGCCCATCAGAATCTGGGCCACTTCGCTGGCCAGCCGTCCGACCGTCATCCCCGCCGCATCCACGACGTGCCACTGACGATGCTGTTCCAGACCCTTGCCACTCGGATAGTATGTCGACATAGATTGAATCTCCGGTAAATGTCGTAAAAAATGCGAACGCAAAGAATACGTAAAACACTCTTTGCTGTCAAGCGTTTCGGTGCGATCCCGATCTGAATTATTAATGGCAGTCCGGCGGGCCGGGTTCCGCCATTTCGGCGGCTCCCGGGATGGCGCAGCGGGGCGAGTCAAATTGACAAATCCATCGGGAAGAATGATCATCATCAGGTATTGAAGCCGGCCCACTGATCCTGATTCCCGTGGATCGCTCGCTGAGCCGGAAGTGGAATATCTCAGGCGGTTTCTGAATCTCAACAATCAACAGGCAGGTGGAAAAGAGCATGGGCGGTCCTGAGCCTCGGACGATCAACGAGCTTTTCAATCAAGCTGTCGAGCGTAACGCCGACCAGGCGGTCATCAGTTACAAAAAGGACAAGGTCTGGCGGGACATCACCGGCGCCGCGATGTCGGAAGCGGTTCGCAGTCTTGCGGCCGGGCTCCATCGCGAGGGGATCAGGCATGGCGATCGGGTGGCGCTGCTTTCCGAGAGCTGCCCGGAATGGAGCATTTCGGATTATGCGATCCTCGCCACCGGAGCGATCAATGTTCCGATCTATCCGACACAGGCTCTCGATCAGGTCGAATTCATACTGCGCAACAGCGGATCGAAGATCCTCCTCGTCTCCGGGGCGAAGCTGCTGCGCCGGATCGAGCCCGCGCTGGAGAAGCTGAAATCCGCGGAACGGCCGAAGATAGTTCTCTTCGAGGACGCCAAAGGCGGGAATCGGACGCTGGCCGATCTGCAGAAAGCGGGCGCCGAGGCGCTCGCCGCCGAGCCCGACCTCTACGAAAGAATATCGAGTCAGGCGGACTCCGACGATCTGGCGACGATCATCTACACTTCGGGAACGACGGGAGTCCCCAAAGGCGTCATGCTGACGCATCGCAATCTGGTCTCCAATGCCTTGCGCTCTGGGGAGGTCTTCGATCTCCACGATGATGACGTCGCACTGAGTTTTCTGCCGCTCTCGCACGTCTTCGAGCGGACCGTCCTTTATATATACTTCAGTTTCGGCGTCAGGATCTGTTTCGCGCGCGGCGTCGAGTACGTCGCCGAGGACATCAAGGAGGTGCGGCCGACGGTCGTCACGGCCGTCCCGCGGTTGTTCGAAAAGATATATGCCACGATCAACAAGCGCGCTGCCGAGGCCACGCCGTTTCAGCAGAAGATCTTCAATCGCGCGATCCGGATCGGGCGCGAGGTGGCAGGGTTCAGGGACCTGAACAAGCCGGTCCCGCTGACGCTCGCGCTCCAGCACAGGGTCCTCGACCGGCTCGTCTTCACCAAATGGCGCGAGGCTGTCGGAGGCAGGATGCGCTTCTTCGTCGCCGGAGGAGCCGCTCTGCCGCCCGAACTCGCCTACATCTTCCTCGGGGCGGGGATTCTCATTCTCCAGGGGTATGGCCTGACGGAGACATCGCCGGTCGTCTCGTTCAATCGTCCGGAATCGAACCGCATCGGGACGATCGGCCAGACAATTCCGGGCGTCAGCGTAAGGATCGCACCCGACGGAGAGATCCTCGTCCAGGGAGACAACGTCATGCAGGGTTATTATCAGATGCCGGACGAGACCGAGAGCGTCATCAGGCGCTATGACGACGGGATCTGGTTCCATACCGGCGACATCGGGACCATGGACGATGACGGATACATCCGCATCACCGACCGCAAGAAGGACCTGATCAAGACGAGCCTCGGAAAATATATCGCCCCGCAGCCGATCGAGAACATGATCCGCAGCATCCCGATGGTCGAGCAGGTGATCGTCATCGGAAACGCCCGCAAGTTCCCGTCGGCCCTGATCGTCCCGGCCTTCGATGCCCTCAAGGCCTATGCTCGCACACTGGACATCAAATCCGGCGAGCCTCGCGAACTGGTTCGCCATCCGCGAATCATCGAATATTTCAAGAAACGCATCGATGAGGTGACGCGGGATCTCGCGCCGCACGAGAAGATCAAGAAGATCGCCCTGCTCGAAGATGAATTCTCGGTCGAGGGCGGGGAACTCACCCCGACGCTCAAGGTCCGCCGTAAATTCGTCGAGGATAAACACCGCCGGGTCATCGATTCCCTCTATCCCAAATTCGAGACGGAAATAAGTTGAACCCCGGTTCGGGCGGCAGACGTAATGGCAGTAGTTGGTAGTCAGGCATTAGTATGGATACGAGGACATGCTGAATCCGCTATCACGGCTCGAAGAAAAGTGAATTTTAATGAAAAGAACTGCCTGCTGTCTGCTTGAGGGAACCGATGCCTGAGGGAGATCGTCGGGGAAACATACTGACGGAGTTGATCGGGAGTCTGATGCCGATCACGATGATGGGCAGGGCCATGGCCGCCGGGCTTGCGCTCTGGTTCATCAACTGGGTCTTTACTGCCGAGGGGACGATCTTCGGCAGCAGGGCGCTCAAGCTGCTGGTCGATTTCGGATCGGTGCTCGGGCTGATCCCGTTCTTCTATTTCATCGGCAAGGGGATCGGGCGCATCTCCGAAGGCCTGCTCTGGCGGCTGCGAAGGCGACTGATCATCACATACCTGCTGATCGGCGCGCTGCCGATGCTGCTGGTGATACTGCTTATCGCGCTGATCGGCTACACGGTTGTCATGCAGTCGAGCGCGAGCCTGGTCTCGCGGCAGCTCGACGGGTATCTCGATCAATCGCGGGCGACGGCGCTCTCGATCAGCCATGAAATCGCAACGATGCGGGACGGCGGTGCGGACACGGATGCGATCCGTCGGCGTTTGCAGGAGCGTGCGAATTCGCTGCAGCCTGTTATTCCGAAGCTGACGTTGACGGTTCTGGACGGGACCGATCCGGCGCAGCGTCCGATCTCGGTGCAGGGCGGACGGGCGGCGAGTCTCCCGGATCCGATCGGAGCGGCAATGCCGACGTGGCTCGATGGCGCGCCCGAGTTTCACGGTCTGGTGGTCGAGGATTCGCCGATGAGGCGGAGGATCATCAGGGCACGGCATATCATCCGCCTGAACGGCGCCCGGCCGCTCATCTTTTCGCTCAGCTATCCGCTCGACGAGGACCTCTGCAGCCGTCTGAGGAATTCGACCGATCTCGATGTTATCCCCAGTCGGGCTCTGAGGCCGCTGATCCTGACACCCTCGGGGCCTCAACTGGATGAAGCGGAGATTCGCGACCTCACCGCCGGCGCAGATCCAGTGGCCTGGCCGGCCGGCAGCCTTCCGATCTACAAGCAGACAGTCAAATGGGCCAGCGGAAAGAAGATGGAGAGCGATGTTCTGCTGATCGATCTGGCTTTTCTGCTGCCCGGCCACATCTGGTGGCGGATTCAGCAGTTCAAGTCCGGAAGCGCGATCGGAAACACGATCTTCATCGTCATCGTCGGCCTCGGCATACTCTTCCTGGCTCTCGGGATGCTGGCGATCGTTTCGGCCATCATCATGACCCGCTCGATCACAAGGACGGTGCACGAGCTTTACGAGGGCACGAGGCGCGTCGAGGCGGGGATCCTCGACCGGGAGATCCCGATCAAGGGCAGCGATCAGGTCGCTGAGCTGAGCGTCTCGTTCAACAGCATGACGCGATCGATCAGGGAGCTGCTGAGGGTCTCGGCCGAGAAGGAACGGCTCGATCAGGAAGTCAGAATCGCATCTCAGGTGCAGTCGCAGCTCTTTCCGCGCCGGATACCGGATTCCGAAACGCTCGATATCGCGCCGGGCCTCTGCATTCCCGCCCGCTCGGTGAGCGGCGATTATTACGATTATATCGACGTTGGAGACGGGACGATCGGACTTGTGATCGCCGATGTCTGCGGCAAGGGAGTCTCAGCCGCCCTCACGATGGCCAATCTGCAGGCCAGCCTCAGAAGTCAGGTCAAGGCGTTTCATGAAGCGCTCGAATTGACCGCCTCGCTTCAGCGGGAAGATGGCGGATCCGATGACCGCGCTCCTGAAAAGCGTGCCGACCTGCATCCTGTTTCGCGCATAGTTCAGAGGGTCAACGAACAGGTCTCGGTCTCGATGATCGATGCCAGTTACATCACCCTCTTTTACGCCGAATTCGATCCGCTGACCTCGACCCTGCGTTACACAAATGCCGGTCACAATCCTCCGCTGCTGATTCGATCCGGCGGAACCGACGCCGAGCGGACCGTCAGGCTGGAAGACGGCGGCACGGTGCTCGGACTCTTTCCGGACTTCGATTTTACGGACTCCGCCATTCAGCTTGGCGACGGTGATGTCGTCGCCGCCTTCACCGACGGACTGGTCGAGGCTCAGGGGCCTGGAAACCAGGAGTTCGGAGAAGACCGCATCATCGAGGTCATCCTGAAATACCGCCACCTCTCCGCCATCGAGATCAGGGACGCCATCCTGCAGGCGGTTCGAGACTGGACATCAGGCGCCGAACAGGAAGACGACCTTACCCTTCTGGTATTCAGGAAAAAAGGTGTATAATCCGATTCCCGCTCCCCGACGGGCCGTGAATATCAGATGAATAACTTCAAATTATTATGGAACTTTGAAGAGTTCAAAGCGTGTCACGCCCTGTGTGCATAAATGGCATCGGATCTGTGCGCACCCGCGGAGACATCATTGTAAATGATGCATCAAAAAAGGTTATCGGAAAATATCAGGTTTAAGGCCGCACCGGTACGTTTGTCCGGTGAGGCTCGATTTATCGGGATTTATGCCCGAAAAGTGTTTGTTCTTACCCTGACGATAGCCACACTGGTGGTCTCATTTGCCCCGATAAACGCCAAAGAGCGTAGTCCCGTGTCGCAGCCGGCCCTCCGAGGGCCGGCTTTCCGCTTCCTCCCGCCATCATTAATTAATGATATAGAAATCAATCAATCCGCCGCAGCGGCTCAACAGCCGGGCGGAGTCGGTTATCTGGGTGTGTTTCTGGGCGATCTGACCGAAGAGAGGGCCCGGGAACTGAAACTCGTCGAGGTCCGCGGCGCGGTGATCGGCAAAGTCGAGGAAGAGAGTCCCGCCGCACGTGCCGGTCTGGCAGAGAACGACGTTATTCTGGCCTTGAACGACCGGCAGATTCAGAACCGCGCCCAGCTCTATAGAATGATTTCCGCTACCCGCCCGGGCAGCGAAGTCAGGCTGACGATCAGCAGAGACGGCGTTCAACAGACGGTCAAGGTTGAACTTGGTCTGCGCCGGACAGGGATTCAGGACGAGAAAAAGCGTCTTTATGCCGAAGCAGATGCGATGCTGGCCGCCGCAGAGGACAGGCGACGGGAAGCGGAAGCGCTCAGGCAGCAGGGAGACCTCGAAGGGGCTCGCAGGCTGTCAGAGGAAGAACGGCTCCTCAGAAGTCAGTCCGAGGAGAGACGCGCGTACGTCGAAGAACAGATTAAGCAAGGCAAGATCAAAGAACCCGCTGGTATCCAACGCCCCACCTACAGCATCAGTGCAAACCGTTTCTATCTCGGATTGACTGTTGTACCGATCAACGAACAGCTGGCTCAATACTTCAACACAGGCGGGTCGGGAGTGCTCGTCAGTGAAGTGAGGGCCGGAGGTACGGCTGAAAAGGCAGGGATCAAGGCGGGGGACTGCATCGTCGCAGTCAATGATGACAGGATCAGATCGATTTCGGATCTGTATCGGCTGGTCGATCGTCAGGGCGTCACAGAAGCCGACGCCGACAGGAACGACCGGCGCGATTCCGAACTCCTGCTGACCGTCATCAGGGATCGACGAGAGCAGAAGATCAGGCTGACAATGGAAACTCAATGACCGGCATCCGATACGGCGGATGCAAAAGGTCAATGCCGGATACCCCTCATTCCAGCATCATCAACCCGACAGGACGCTGCGTGTCCTGTGAATGACCCTCCTGACTGCCGAGATCTCGAATTCAGACTGTAAGAAAGAGGAGTACTGAATGATATTCCCCCGAGTTATCGCTCTGGCACGAGCGGCTCTGCTGATTTCATTGATCGCCGTCGGCGTCACCGCGCAGAACAGGGATCAGAATCCGACATGGAGCGAACGGGTAGCCCGTCTGACCCTCCTGCAGTTGAACGACGTATATCAGGTCTCGCCGATCGAGAAAGGGAAGACGGCGGGGCTGGCGAGGGTGACCACGCTGCGAAAGCGGATTCAGGCTGAATCTCCGAACACCATCTTCATGCTCGCCGGCGACACGCTCTCTCCATCGGTGGCATCGAACATCTTCAAGGGCTCGCAGATGATCGCCGCCTGGAACGCCGCGGGGCTGGATTACGCCGTTCTCGGCAATCACGAATTCGATTTCGGCGATGAAGTTCTGATCGACAGAATGCGGGATTCGAAGTTCGTCTGGCTCGGATCGAATGTCATCGACCGGACAACGAACCGGCCTTTCAACGACATGCCGCCCTATATCATCCGTTCGATCGACGGCGTGAGAGTGGGGATCCTGGGATTACTGACGCCCGAGACGGCCGTCACCTCCAGTCCCGGTGCCGACGTACGATTTGTAGACCCGATCGCGGCCGCAAAAAAACTGATCAAGAAGATGCGCAGCGATGGCGCTCAGGTGATCATCGCCCTGACGCACCTCAATCTGCCGGAGGACAAGGAACTGGCCGCGACCGGTCAGGTCGATCTCATCCTCGGCGGCCACGAACACGAGATGATTCATTCCGTTGTCGGCCGGACGCCGATCTTCAAGTGGGGCTCGGACGCGCGCCACCTCGGCCGGATCGATCTGACCATTCGCGTCTCGACGGGTCAGATCCTGAGTATCGATTCCTCCGCCATCCCCGTCGATTCGTCCATCCCGGATGACCCTTACAGCGCTTCGGTGATCGGTGAGTTCGAAAAACAGCTCGACCAGGAACTCGGCAAGACCATCGGCAGCTCCTCGGTCGACCTCGATGCCGGCCAGCTCGCCAGCCGCTCACGCGAAACACCCCTCGGAAACCTGATCGCCGACGCCTTCAGGCAGCAGACCGGCGCCGACATCGCCATCCTCAACGGCGGTTCGATCAGGTCGAATACCACCTATCAGGCCGGCAGCCTGACCAAACGCGATGTCATGTCGATCCTGCCCTTCGAGAATCCGGTCGTCAAGATCGAGGTCAGCGGAGCGATCGTCCGCGCCGCGCTCGAAAACGGCGTCAGCCAGGTTGCCGAGTTGCGCGAAAGCGGACGCTTCCCGCAGGTCTCGGGGCTGGTCTTCGAATACGACCCGGGCAGACCCGTCGGTTCGAGGATCGTCAGCGTGACCGTCAACGGCGTACCTCTCAACGAGGCGGCAAAATATAGTCTCGCCGCAACCTCTTACCTGATTCACGGCGGCGACGGATACCGGATGTTCGGAGAACCTAAATACCTGATCAATGAAGAATCCGCCCAGATCGATACTTCGATAGTCTCGGAATATATTGCGCGGTCAGGCAACGTCACGCCTCGAATCGAGGGCAGAATAATCAGGAAATAGGTATT
>CALBSU010000073.1 GCA_937967285.1 uncultured Acidobacteriota bacterium | reverse complement strand
GGGCGATCGAGACGCTCTCCCGTCACGACTTGAAGATCATCATCGGGACTCCGACGGCGACTCCGCCGAAGTGGCTGACCCGGAAGTACCCGGAAGTCCTCTACGTTCTGCCGGACCGCCAGCCCGCCAACGATCAGTCGCGCCGTCACATCAACTACAACAGCCCTGTCTATCGTCGTCTTTCGAAGCGCATCGTCAGCGAACTGGTCGGGCATTATCGGAACAACCGGCAGATCATCGGATGGCAGATCGACAACGAGTTAAACAATGAGAATCCGGAGGCATGGAGCGAGAGCGATCGTTCGGCCTTCCGCGACTGGCTGAGAGCGAAGTACGCGACGCTCGATGAGCTGAACCGGCGCTGGGGAACGATCTTCTGGAGCCAGACCTACACCGACTGGTCGCAGGTCGATCTCCCGTTCCGGACCACAGCGCTTCACAACCCGGCGCTCATGCTCGATTACAGGCGGTTCATCTCGGATTCCGTGACTTCATACATGGAGGATCAGATCGAGATCATCCGGCGGCAGCGTCCGAACGATTTCATCACGCAGAACGGGGTTTTCCGCAATATCGATTATTACCGTTTCTCGCGGAATACGGACATCCACTCATCGGCGAATTACCCGCTCTTCACTGACGTTCCGCAGTATTCGACCGGAGCGTCATTGACCGCGCATCGAAGTTATCTCGGCCGGTTCATTGTCATGGAGCAGCAGACGGGCGCCGGCGGTCAGACATATCTGCTGCGCAGTCCGCGGCCCGGCGAAATGCGCCTCTGGACGTTCCAGTCGATCGCGCATGGGGCCGACGGAATCGTCCATTTCCGGTGGCGTTCGGCTCTGCGCGGCATCGAGCAGTACTGGCAGGGCGTGCTCGATCAGGACGATGTCCCCCGCGCACGCTTCGAGGAATTCAAGCGCGAGGGGCTTGAAATAGGCCGGATCGGTCCCGAGATATTCGGTTCGAGGATCGTTTCCGAGATCGCCGTGCTGCGCGACTTCGAGAACGAATGGGCATACGAGCATCAGTTCATGACGAGCGAAGTCAGACCCTCATCAGCCTGCGGCCACCTCTTCCGGGCGGCGTCGGAACTCAAGTACAACATCGATTTCATCGGTCCTGAGGCCGAGTTCAGCGGATACAGGATCGTCTTTGCTCCGTATCATCTGATGATGGACGAGAAGCTGGCGGCCAGGATGAGAGCGTTCGTCGAGGGCGGGGGCGTTCTGATCATGACCGCTCACGGCGCGGTCAAGGACCGCGACAACGCAATGACCGGACAGACGCCGCCGATCATGGGTTTGAGGGAACTGTTCGGCGTCGAGGTCGATTCATTCAGCGCCTACCAGCCGCCCTCGCGGGAGAAGAACGGAATCAGATTCTCCGACGGGACGCTGGTGCCGGTCCATGTTTTCGCCGAGACTCTCAAGCCCGCCGGCGCGAAAGTCGTGGCGGTCTGGGACAGGGATTATCTGCGCGGCGCTCCGGCTGTCACCGAACGCGAGCATCGACAGGGCAGGGCGGTCTACTTCGGATCTTTCATCAATCTCGAATCGGCGAGGTATCTGCTCGGCCAATACGCGAGCCGGCAGAATCTGCGCCCGCTGTTCACGGGATTCCCTGACGATATCGAAGTGACGCGACGGTCAAAAGGGGATCGGCACTTCTACTTTATCCTCAATCACCGCGATGAATCCGTCGAATTGAACGTCGGCGACGGATTTTTCGACATTCTCGATGATAAATCGTCGGCTTCGACTATCAAGTTGCCGCCGTTCGGATATAAAATACTGAGGCAAGTTCGCAAGACACAATAAACAAAAACGGAGACGACATGCCTGAGTTCAATGCTTTTCAACAGCAGTGGGCGCCGCGTGTGCTGAGCCTTTTGCGGATAGTGTCGGCATTTCTGTTCATGGCTCACGGTAGTCAGAAGCTGTTCGGTTTTCCCGGGGAGCCTCGCGCCGGATCATTATCAACGCTGATGCTGATTGCCGGGATACTGGAACTTTTCGGCGGCGCACTGGTGCTGGTCGGATTCTTCACCCGCCAGATCGCGTTCGTTCTCTCGGGGCAGATGGCTGTGGCCTACTTCATGTCGCATGCGCCGCAGGGTTTCTGGCCCATCCTCAACAGGGGAGAACTCGCCGCCCTCTACAGCTTCCTCTTCCTCTACATTTCGATCGTCGGAGGCGGTACCTGGAGCCTCGATCATTATCTCGACGATCTATTCAAGCACCGTCGCTAGTATCGTTATGGCGGATGACGCGGAGCCGCGCCAGATCAGTTATCGTGCCATGAGCAGTGACGACATTCCGGCGGGGCTGCGGCTCTGCCGGATGGCGCACTGGAACCAGACGGCGCGTGACTGGGAGCTCTTTCTCGCTCTCAGCCCCGGCGGAAGTCGCGTTGCGGTCAGGGACGGTCGAGTGATCGGGACCGTGGCGACGGTCCGTTACGAAGATCTTTTCAGCTGGATCGGAATGGTGCTGGTCGATACGGCCGAGCGCGGGCGGGGGATCGGCGCCAGGTTGATGGAAGAGGCGATCGAGATCCTGAAAGATATGCCGTCGATCCGGCTGGATGCCACGCCCGCAGGTCACGCCGTCTATCGGAAACTCGACTTCACTGATGAATTTCGGTTGAGCCGGATGGAAGCAGCGGATCTGAGGCCGGATACCTCATCCGCCGCAAATCCCGCACGCCCGATGACCCCGAACGATCTGCCGTCGATTGCAGAGTTCGATCGGCGGGTATTCGGAGCATGCAGGCGCAGGACTCTCGAATGGATGCTCGCCGGCGCGCCTGAATATGCCTGGATTGTCG
>CALBSU010000072.1 GCA_937967285.1 uncultured Acidobacteriota bacterium | reverse complement strand
GCCTACCTCGACGGCATGGGCAACCTCGTCATCAAGGCGATCGCTGAACCGTTCACCGGCAGCGACGGGATCTTCAGAAACTACACTTCGGCCCGCCTTGTGACACGCGGCAAGTTCACGATCAAGTACGGCCGCATCGAGTCGCGCCTGAAGATCCCGTTCGGACAGGGGATCTGGCCCGCCTTCTGGATGCTCGGCGCCAACATCACCGTCGTCGGGTGGCCGAACTGCGGCGAGATCGACATCATGGAGAATATCGGCCGCGAGCCATCGACCGTCCACGGAACCCTCCACGGACCCGGCTACTCGGGAGGATCGCCGCTGACCGGCTCGCTCACGCTACCCGATGGAAAACGTTTCGCAGACGACTTCCATACCTTCGCCGTCGAATGGGAGCCCCGCGAAATCAGATTCTTCATCGATGATGTGATGTATCAGAAAAAGAGCGTCGCCGATCTGCCGTCGGGTGCAAGGTGGGTTTACGACCATCCCTTTTACCTGCTGCTCAACCTGGCCGTCGGAGGCAACTGGCCCGGCTACCCCGATGCTACAACCACATTTCCGCAAGTGCTGACCGTCGATTACGTCCGAGTCTATTCGAATTACAGAACACCTATCATAGATAACCGCCGGCAGGACAGGAAAATCCCCATAGAGTAGAAAGTAAAAGGTAGAAAGTAGAAAGGATGGATGAAGGTTCGGGTCCTGATTGAATACCCGAACCTTCATCCATCCTTTCTACTTTCTACCTTCTACTTTCTACTGATATTGTCCGATTTGAGCCGCCCATAGAGCCAGGTCTTAGCCGATTTCCAGTCCCGTTTGAGTGTCGCCACCGATACCCCCACGACGTCGGCCGCCTCCTCCTCGGTCAAGCCTCCGAAATATCGAAGCTCCACGATCCGGGCCGACCGCTCTGAAACCAGTGCCAGTTCGTTCAGAGCCTCATCCAGCGCGATTAAATCTATTTTTCGCTTCAGAAAATTGGCCGGTGTCGGCCTGTCCACAGACTCTTCGACCCAGCGCTGATCGCCGTCCTGACGGACCCGGCGATGACGCGCAGCGTCGATCAGGATGCGTCGCATGGCGTTAGAGGCGACCACGAAAAAATGGGCGCGACACTGCCATTCCACCTGCGCGCCGCCAAGCAGGCGGATGAAAGTCTCATTGACCAGCGCCGTGGCCGAGAGCGTCCGATAGCCATGCTCTCCAGCGAGATAGATCTTCGCGCGGCGGCGTAACTCCGCATATACCAGCTCCGCGATCTGTTCGCCCGCCTGGCTGTCGCCATCGCGCCATGCCATCAGCAGCGTAGTGAAATCCGGTGAGGACAAGCTGGAACCTCCATTAAAATTTTGTCTTTTGAGCAACGTAAATGAGCTGCATGCTTCGGGTAATCCGCATTATACTTGTGAAGCATCAGTTAACAATATAACTCAACCATACCTCAGACGATGAATATTGATCAGTGGCGGCAGGTCAGAG
>CALBSU010000071.1 GCA_937967285.1 uncultured Acidobacteriota bacterium | reverse complement strand
ATGACGGCGTGGATGCTGATCGGGCTGGTAGCGATTCAGCTTCTGGCCGGGCTGGTCAACCTGCTGCTGCATGCGCCGATCCCGTTACAGGTCATCCACCTTCTGTTGTCCGATCTGATCTGGATCGCACTGGTCTTTCTCTCGTATTCAGTCCTCGATCGGACGGCGGGTGGCGAACTGAAGTCATGAGGGGAGTCAGAAAAGAGAATCTGCCGTCGAAGACCTGCGTCGTCTGCCGCCGACCGTTCATCTGGCGCAGAAAATGGGCGAAGGTCTGGGACGAGGTGAAGTACTGCAGCGATGCCTGCCGGGCTCGCCGGAAATCGAATCATGCCGATGAGCGTTAAGGATATGCGGCGGGAGTTTTCCGGCCGCGAAGAACTGATCGAATATCTGCGCGAACAGTTCCCGGAAGCCGAGGGTGAGGAAGCCGGCGCAACACGCGGAGGCAGGGCAGCGGCCGAGCGGGCGCTGGCCGGCGTAGATCCGCGGCGATATGCCTCGACGCGCAATTTCCTCGACGGCGCCGTGACAAGGCTGGCTCCCAGCATCAGACACGGCGTGCTCAGTCTGGCGGAAGTCCGCGACTTCGTGCTTTCACGTGTTCAGCGGGCGAACGATGCGTCGAAGCTGATCCTGGAGCTCGGATGGCGCGAATACTGGCAGCGGCTCTACGCGCAGATCGGTGAGGGCATCTGGCGCGATCGCGAGAACCTCAAGACGGGATTCCGGCCGGTCGATTACTCCGAGGATCTGCCCGACGACATCGTCGAGGGCCGCACCGGCCTGGCCTGCATCGACGCATTCAGTCGCGAGCTGCGGCAAACCGGATACCTGCACAATCACGCGAGGATGTGGGTTGCCGCCTACGTCGTTCACTGGCGCCGCGTCAGATGGCAGGCCGCCGCGCGCTGGTTCCTGACGCACCTGCTCGACGGCGATCCGGCCAGCAACAACCTCTCGTGGCAGTGGGTCGCTTCGACCTTCAGCAGCAAGCCTTACTTTTTCAATCGCGAAAATCTCGAGAGGTTCACCGGCGGGCGGTATTGCCGCGAGTGCCCGCTCAAAGGGAAGTGCGACTTCGAGGGCGAATACGACGAGATCGCCGCGAGGCTGTTTCCGAATGCCGCGATGGAGTCAGCGAGATGAACCCGGACCGGAATCATGAACGGATCGTCTGGGTACACGGAGACTGCCTGCGTCCGGGAAACCCCGCGCTTCGCGCCCGGCCGGACGCGCCGGCCATCTTCTGCTGGGACGATGAGCTGCTTCGCGAGTGGAAGATCAGCTTCAAGCGCGTGCTCTTCATCTATGAGTGCCTGCTCGAACTGCCGGTCACGATCCGTCGCGGAGATGTCGCCGGAGAAGTCGCCGCCTTCGCCGACGAGCATGGAGCGACAGGCGTCGTCACCACCTTCAGCCCGTCACCGAGGTTCGGCCTCATCACGAGTGAGATCGAAAAATCGTATCCGGTTGAGGTGCTGCCCGAGGATCCGTTTCTCGATTATCCGGGCGAGTTCGATCTGCGGCGCTTCAGCCGCTTCTGGCGTCAGGCTGAAAGCTACGCTTATCGCGGCGGTGGTGAGCAGTTGAAACTCTGGTAATAGATTCAGGAGGTTGAATGGATAACCCGGACTTGAATTCGATCACAACGCAGAGCGGCCGCAGCCTCGGCCTGATCGCCGACGAGGCGCCGGTGCTGCTGATCTTTCTGCGCCATTACGGCTGAACGTTCTGTCGCGAGGCGCTGGTGGATCTCTCGGGACTTCGCCGGCGCATCGAATCGACAGGGACGCAGTTGGCGTTCGTGCATATGGGTACCCCGGGGCAGGGGAAAGAGTTCTTCACGAAATACGGCCTGCCCGATGTCGAACTGATCAGCGATCCCGACGCCGAAATCTATCGGGCGTTCGGTCTCGATCGACAGACGGTCGTCGACCTCTTCGATCTCAAACTATGGAAGCGGGGCTTCGAATCGGCCTTTCTGTCCGGGCACGGCGCGGGAGTTCCCGTCGGCGATCCTTTTCGCATGCCGGGAGTCTTTCTGATTCACAAAGGCACGATCCTTCGTGAGTTCAGGCATAAGACTCCCGCCGACCGTCCGGATTATCTGGAAATGGCCGGCTTGAAGTGAAACGGAACAGGCCAATAATGAGCAGCAATATCGATTCCTGTTTGATTATCGGCGCGGGCATCTCGGGCCTGCTGGCCGCGCGCGAACTCGAACGCCAGGGCATACGCGTGACGGTCATCGACAAGGGGCGCAGAGCGGGCGGACGCATGGCCACGCGGCGGATCGACGATGCGACCTGCGATCACGGCGCGCAGTTCTTCACTGTCCGCAGTCCTCGATTCCAGGCGATCGTCGATGAGTTGCTGGCCAAAGGCATCGTCGAGGAATGGGCTCGCGGGTTCGCCGATCATTCCGGCGAGGTCGCGGGCGACGGGCATCCGCGTTATCGCGGAATCGACGGGATGAACGCCGTCCCCGGATACCTCTCCGCCGGAATCGACGTCCGCTGCAGCACCAGGGTCGTCTCCCTGAACGTCTCGGACGGACGATGGATCGCGCGCGATGAGGGCGGCGCGGACTACATCGCTGACGCGCTGATCATGACTCCGCCGGTGCCGCAATCACTGGCGCTGCTCGATTCCGGAAACGCGCTGCTTCCAATGCCGGCCCGGCGAATCCTCGAAGAGATCACCTACGATCCTTGCCTCGCCTTGATGGCTCTGACCTCATCGTCCATACCCGATCCCGGCGGAATCAGGTTCGAGTCGGGCCCGATCTCCTGGATGGCGGACAATTCGCGCAAGGGCATCTCGCCGGGCGTTCCGTCGATCACGATTCATGCCTCGCCCGAATTCAGCCGCACCCACTGGGATACTCCGCCCGAAGATGTCGCGACAATGCTCTTCGAAGCCGCAGAAAAGTTCATCAACTCAGAGATCGGAACTTACCAGTTGCACCGCTGGCGTTACAGCCAGCCGGTCGAAGTTTACCCCGAACCATGTCTCGCGGTGGACGGCGCTCCGCCGCTCATCTTCGCCGGCGATGCCTTCGGCGGCCCGAAGGTCGAGGGCGCCGCGATCTCGGGTATGGAGGCAGCCCGAAAAGTAGTAGAAAGTAGAAAGTAGAAAGTAGAAAGTAGAAAGTAGAAAGT
>CALBSU010000070.1 GCA_937967285.1 uncultured Acidobacteriota bacterium | reverse complement strand
ATGATCTGCTGGCCCATCGGCTCCTGCGGATTGAGCACTCCGTACTGCATCGGACGGCGCGGAACCGCGTTGAAGAAGCTGGCGAAACGCTCCGAATCGTTGCCGAAGACGAAGAGCTCCTTGCCGTTCTTGTGATAGACCATCTTGTTCTGCTGCAGGATGGCTTCGGTCATCTTCGAATACGGCACGCCGACGAACGCATTGAGCTGCGTCACCGCCTTGTGTCCGTTCGGTCCGCCCGCCATGACTATCCGACTGGTTCCGATATCCAGGCCTACGGCATTGACTTCATTATCCGCGCCGGCGCTCGATCCGGTCGCAACATTGTTCTCTTCCATTAGTCCTCCATATTGCTTAATGACATTGCGGGTCGCCCCGTAAATTCAAGTTATTTTCCTGCCGGGGTCGGTCAACTTTGGCGGGGTCTATCTGGCGCCCGATTCGGCGGTGCTGCCGTCGCCGGAATTACGAGCCGAAAGCGGGTTGTCGGTGTCGTCCGAGGTACGCAATCCCCTCGCTCTGGCCATCTGCGCGCGGTAACGGTCCCGCAGCTTGCGCCTCAGAAGTTCGGGGTTGATTCGATCGGTCTCGACGCGCTTGCGGAATCCCTCCTCCGCGGCGATCGCTCCGGGCCAGAGCGTCCGGCCCAGCTTGTCCAGAATCTCTTCGTCGTAGGTGAATCCGTAATCGAGCATGTTCGGCGGCGGGACCTTGTACTTGTCCGACAGCCCCATCAGCTCGAACGGAAAGTTTCTGACCCAGTCGTGATGAAAAGCGATGAGCATCTTCTCGGGGTTGATCGAGACCAGCCCGTGAGTCGTGCAGTTCGCATCGCTGATGTTGTACTTCGATCGCAGGACGTTGGTCAGCGCGCGTCCGGCAGTGAACTGGGCGTCGGTCAGCGTCTCCTCGAGCGTGCCCGCCGTGCTCGTCGACTCGAAGCTGATTCCGATGAAGCTCTCGTTGAGCCCGACGTAGACGTACTTCTCATCCGCCCAGATCGAATTGCCGGCGTGATGCGCGGCGTGATCGTCCTTGACGATCCGGTAGATCTCTCCGTACCTGTCGATCAGGTAATTGTACGATTTGTTGCGGCTGACATATTCGATCAGCCCCTGGGACCTCTGCCTGATCGACAGATTGTTGTCCTGAGTGAACGGCAGAATGTCGCTCTCCGACGTGTGATAGACGATGCCGACCGGATCGCGGCGGAGCGATTCTCCGAGACTCTCCGAGCCCCTCGGAATCAGGTAATAGCCGCGCGGGTGGTTTTCCGTCTCATATTTTGTCAGGATTCGGGCGCCGTTGCTGTACCGCTCGGTCTCGCCGTCCCGCTCGACCAGCCAGACGCGCTCGGGTTTATATCCGGGGAGGAACTTCGCCCCCGTCGCCGCCAGAGCGGTCGAGGCGCCCTGTCCGACCGTTGCCACGACGATCGGGGCACGGCCGCGCTGATACCTCTGCGCCAGCCAGGTGTTGGCATGCTTCGCCGACCACGTTGCCGCACTGTAGAGCCCGAACAGCATCAGTCCGACCAGCAGCACGCCGACCGTGTAAAACGCGTGGCGCATCTGGTAGATCACATAGAACGCGCGCGCCGATGTCGGGATCTGTATGTTCTGAAGCTGGTGTCGGCGGGCGCTCGGCACCGCGTGGGCCATCAGGCGGAGCTCTTCGAGAATCGCGCTGTAAAGCCGCGCCTCCAGGATCCAACTGTAAAAGCGTGTCCGTTCGAGGAACCTGAACCGTTTAAGGGAATCGCGGAGCTGCTCTTCACGCTCGGCCTGCTTGGCGAGCGTGTTGTTGAGGAACCGCAGGCGGACCTCGGGGCGGTCGAAGAACATGGCATATCGTTCGACGATCTTGGAATAGAGACGCCCCGTCTCAGCGTCGCGATTCTTCCCCTTCGCCGCCTCGTTGCCAGACCGCTGACTGTGAATCCCGATGATGTCCGTTTTCAAGCTGCGACTCTTCCCGGTTTGGCGCCGGTCTTCTGACGGATTCAGTGGGGCCGTTCCCCTCACTTGCCGACTGTGGTGATTATGTACTCCTGAACCGCACCGCGCGTTCTGAGCTGTTTCCCGAAACTCTCGGCCTCTTCACGTGAGGCGAACCGGCCGATCTGCACGCGATACCATGTTCCCTTGCCGGAGATCTCTGCGCGCACCACGCTCGCTTCGACGCCCGCCGACTTGAGTCGCGCGGCCCTCTCATTGGCCTGGGACTGGTCGTTGAAGGATGCGACCTGGAGCGTCAGATTCCCCCGATTGGGTACGCTCACCGCAGGAGCCGGCCTGGTGCTCTGCGAATGGCCAGCTCGTCCGGTCATGGGCGGGATGTCGACGGGCTTGGCTGCCGCACTCTCCTGCTTCTTCGGAGGTTCGACCACCTTCGGCTGCTCGACCGGTTTCGGCTGTTCGGCCACCGGTTTCGGTTGCTCGACCGGCGCGCTCTGGACAGGTTCCTGCTGCGCGGCGGGCGCGGTCTGCGGAGCTGCCGGAGGAGGAGCGGTCGCCTGAGCGGGAGCCGCATCGGCAGGCTTCGAAGAGTCGGCGATCAGCGTCTGGGCCTGGTCCTTGCGCTTGCTGATCAGATCCCCGAGGAAGTAATAGGCTCCGAAGACCAGACCGCCGAAGACGATCGCGCCCATGACGATCCGAGCCAGCAGGCCGCCGCGATTCGCGGCGAATCCCCCGCCCTGATCCTCGTCATCGATGGCATTCTCCGGCAGGACAGGCCAGCCCATGAATTCGGGCTCCGGCGATTCTCCGAAATCATGCGTGTTGCGCTGGCGCCCCGACCCGAACCCGGAATCGCCCTTCGACGGGCCGTCCGCGGTCGAATAGTCGAAGACCTCCGTCCCCTGATAGTCAGGCGTCGCAAACACGTCGTCGAAGACGGGTGAGGGTTCGTAATTGGTCTGATAACTGCTCTGCGCCGGCGTCGGAATATCCAGCACGTCGTCGAACTCGTCTCCGATCCGTGTGGCGTAGGCGTCAGCCGGCCTGTTGAAGGGTTCTCCTTCCTGCGGACCCGGCGACGATGAAAACGGCAGCTTGGAGGAATGGCGTTTCCCGTTGATATCCATGCCGGATCCCTGATCATTGCGCACCTCGATGATCGTCGCACAGCGCGCGCAGACCACCCTCAACGAGTCGGCATGATTCTCGAACTGGCATTTCGGACAGATAACCTTCATATCGAACTCCCACTCATGTGACCCTTGCAAGGCCAGAAGTTGAGCCTGCCATAGACCAGGCACTTACAATTGTGTGTACTCATTTTTGCAAATACAGGGCTTGCGGGGCGCGGCTGCAGACTGTAAGCGCTTGGGGGTTTGGCCGATTTGTAACAAAGACGCTTGATTGTCAAACGGGGTCGCCATTCGTGGATAGCGTCAAAAAGAACAGATTCGGATCGATACCTGAAGCGGACCGATCGTTGCCCTTGATTTTGCACCAGGCAAGTCAATCTATGCTCGCCGACTAAGGATTGTAGCGCGAGAGTGCAGGGCTGGCAAGTGTAAAGTTCAACGTGATTTAGCATGACCGGGGCGGGGGAGGAGCGGGTCTCCTCCCCCGAGCGCCGATCATTTCCGAAAAGAAAGGCAGGGATCCCGGATCAAACTTCCGTCAGGCCGACCGAATCCTGCGCGGCGGAGAGGAACCTGAGCAGTTTCGCCAGGTTGGGCCGGATATCGCCGCGTTTGTAATCGATCAGCTTGCGCTGCCGGAACTCGATCATCATGGCGGTGACGACCTCGCGCGTCGAGCCGATCATCTCGGCCAGTTCCTCGTGGGTCAGCCTGACGCTCGACTCCCCGTTCTGTCCGGCCTCGCGGGCCAGATCGACCAGCAGGCGAGCCAGCCTTCGGTGATTGTTGTCGAAGACGAGCGATTCGATGTGACGCCCCGATTCGGCCAGTCTGGCGGCCAGATACTGCATGGTCAGACTCATCAGTTCTTCATCGCGCCTGATCGCCTGGCGGAAGTCGGCCAGCCGGATGACGGCGACCCGCGCCGAATCGAGCGCGATCGCTTCGTCGCTGCGGACAGACTCGACCGTCGGGCCGGCCAGTGCCAGTTCTCCGAAGAGATCGCCCTGGTAACGGAGCGAGAGGATCTTCTGCTGCCCCTCGATCGACGAACGGATGATCTTGACCCTCCCTTTGAGCAGCACGTAGATGCTCGAGACCTGATCCTCCGGCTTGTAGACGGACATACCGCGCCAGAAAGTGCGTTCGATATGCGGAAGCGCGAGCAGGCGAGCAGCCAATCGCCGATCGACGGGGGAATCGAGCTCCGTGAATCTGAGGCTGGTTGCGGTTTGCATGCCGATAAACTTCTCCCTTCTTCTCCCCGGCCGGTCATTATCGCCGGCCGATAAATGATATCCGCGACAACATGGCTGTCTGCTGTTCGAACCTCCGCAGATGCTCCGTGAGCGGCGTCGCCAGCCGTTCCGCCATGAGCCTGTTCTTTTCGGCCTCCAGATCGGAGACCACCGCCACCACGTGGCGCGTAGTCTGGAAAGCGCCGATCGAGAGGTTTTCGCGCCGGGCCGTCTGCATCCCGGCGGCGATGCCGTCATCGGTCGGAATCTGATCCATATCGAGAGCCTTGCCGTCCCGCTCTGTCACCAGCAGCGAGATCAGCGAGCCCTCGCCGGCATAGACCAGATGAGCGAACTGGCGGCCCTTGTGGCCGCAGAGGTGAACGGTGCGAAGTTCGAGCCCCGCGGCCGCCGGCGCAACGACTTTTTCGAGTCCGGCGTAGGACGGATCGTAATTGACGGCTGAATCCGGCATCTCGAACGGTCCGCTGAGAACCGCGAACTTGAGGCCGCAGTGCTCGTGATCTCCGGCCGCCTGCTCGAACAGAGCCGGGCTGAGGGCCAGATCGGGCCGCGCGATCGGGCCGTCGAATGCGCCGTAGAGCCACGCCCCGATGCCGGCCGTGATAACCGCCGCAACAGCCACCGCCGCGGCCAGATGAAACAGTCCGCGAACCTCGAACAGACGGCGCAGTCGCCGCCCCCAGCCGATTGCCGCTACGCCACCCGCCGTCTCGCGCCTGAGACAATCGCGCAGCCGCTGCTCCGCCTCCGCCCCGAGGCGATCGGTCGAACAGGCCCGCTTGAGCACAGCTCTCAGGCGCCGCCGCGCGGCCATCTCGCCGCGACAGCCCTGGCACATCTCCGTATGCCTGAGCATCGCGTGATTGGTCTCGACCGACAGCTCCTCCGAGAGGTATGAATCGAGCAGTTCCCTGTAATTTCGACAATCGATTACTTGCATTTCACGTCACACACCCGTCAGTTGCGCGGCTCCACGAATCAGGTCTGATAGCCCGCCGACTGAGCGTACCTCGTCAGTTCCGACCTCAATAATTTCCGCCCCCTGTGCAGCCTCGACATGACGGTCCCGATCGGGACATCCAGAACATCGGCGATCTCCCGGTACGAAAGATCCTCGACGTCGGCCAGCACCACCGGAATTTGATAATCCCGCGGAACCCTTTCGAGCGCCGCCAGCACATCCTCGTCCTCGATATTCTGCGGAGTCTGCGGATCCCAGGCGATCGTCTCGGAGATCGTCTCCTCGACCGGAACCAGATTCAGTTTCTCCTGCCTCCTCCCGCTGTTGAAGACATTGAAGAGGATCCGGTAGAGCCACGCGCGCAGGTTAGTTCCCAGCTCGAACCGGTGAAACGAACGCCAGGCCTGAAGATAGGTCTCCTGCACCAGATCCTCCGCCCGCCCCCGCTCGCGACACAACCGCAGCGCGACGCGAAACAACTGGTCCGCATACCCCAGCGCCTCCGCCTCGAAAGCCTCCAATCGCTGTGCCTTGTCCTCGTTCATTCCACTGCCGTATGTTTCGCTCTCTCCCCGCATCATCTTCGCGCGTCATCTTCTATATATCCATTCGCGCCCGTTTTATTTCAATCCCCGGACATTTTTTATTAATGAATACCAACCTGACAATAAATGCGGCGAGGGAGCGGGGGCAGTTGACACCCTTCTCCATTAGCAACTATAATCTGCGGCTTTCTGTTGTAAGAAAATATGGAGGATAGAAGCAGTGGCATATGCAATCATCCGTACGGGCGGAAAACAGTTCCGAGTCAGTCCCGGTGACGTGGTTCGGGTGCCTTCGCTGGCTGGAAAGAACACAGGCGATTCGGTTGAATTCGCTGAAGTTCTGGTGAGCGACGGCGGAGCGGGCCTGCAGATCGGCACGCCGGTTCTGGACGGAGCCGTGGTGACTGCGACGGTGGTCAGGAACGGCCGCGCGCCGAAGATCATCGTCTACAAGTACAAGCGCCGTAAACAGTACAAGAAGACTCATGGCCATCGTCAGGGGTTCACTGAGGTCAAGATCGAATCGGTCGTCTGATGATGGGCCGCCGATCGGGCGGCAGCGATCGAGTCAAATGGAGTAACGGAAATGGCACACAAGAAAGGTGTAGGCAGTTCACGCAACGGTCGTGATTCAGCCGCGCAGCGGCTGGGCGTCAAGCGTTTCGGCGGCGAGCTGGTATCGGGCGGATCGATTCTGGTCCGTCAGCGGGGGACTCGTTTCAAGCCCGGCAACAATGTCGGCATCGGAAGCGACGACACGCTGTTCGCGAAGGTGACGGGAATCGTCAAGTTCGAGGACCGCGGCCGCAAAGGCCGTTTCATCAGCGTCTATCCGGCGGAGTAATCGCCGCCGTTTGACCCGTCATGTTTATCGACCGTGCCAGGATCCAGGTTCGCGGAGGCGACGGCGGCAACGGGGTGACAGCTTTTCGGAGAGAGAAGTTCGTTCCGCGCGGCGGTCCCAGCGGAGGTGACGGAGGCAACGGGGGGTCGATCTTCCTCGAATCCACCGAGGGGATGAACACCCTGCTTCACTTTCGCTACAACCCCGAGCACACGGCCGGCCGCGGCCGTCATGGCGAGGGCAGCAAACGGCATGGCGCGAACGGCAAGGACATCGTCCTGCAGGTTCCGGTCGGAACCATGGTCTTTGATGAAGAAACCGATGAGCTGGTTCATGACTTCACCAGCCCCGGCGAGCGCGTCCAGGTGGCGCAGGGCGGTCGCGGAGGAAGAGGCAATGCGCAGTTCGCGTCCTCGACCAATCGCGCTCCGCGTCACCACGAGGATGGAAGACAAGGCGAGTCGCGAATCCTGCGGCTTGAACTGAAGCTGATCGCGGATGTCGGTCTGGTGGGACTGCCCAACGCTGGCAAGTCCACGCTGATCTCGCGAATATCGGCGGCCCGTCCCAAAATAGCCGATTATCCCTTCACCACCCTGGAGCCCCACCTCGGCGTGGTCGACATGGGCGACTACCGGACATTCGTAGTCGCGGATATCCCCGGACTGATCGAAGGTGCGCACACCGGTTCCGGACTGGGCGACCAGTTCCTGCGACATATCGAGCGAACCAAGCTGCTCCTGCATATGGTCGACATATCGGGACTAGCGCGCGATCCGGTTGCTGATTACCAGACCGTGAGCCGCGAACTCGAGTCCTACAGTCGCGACGTTGCGCGCAAGCCGAAGATCGTCGTGGCCACGAAGACGGACGCGCTCGACGATGAAGAACGACTGGCGGAATTCGAAAAGTTCTGCCGGGCGCGCGGTCTGGAGTTTCATAAGATCTCTGCGGCGACCGGCGACGGGCTGAAAGAGCTGATCTATGCGATCGGCCGCAAGCTCGACGAGATGAAGCAGGCCGAAAACGCATCGGCGGCTTCCTGAGAGACAGTGCGAGGTCAGTTTGCGGATAGGAGTTTACGGAGGCACTTTCGATCCGATCCACAACGGCCATTTGCGGATAGCCGAGGCGCTGATCGGCGCCTTCGATCTGGAGAGGCTGCTGCTGGTGCCGGCCTTCGTTCCGCCGCACAAGCGGGGTCAGGCGATCGGCTCTCCGTATCATCGGATGGCGATGCTGGCGCTGGCCACGGCCGACGCGCCGAGGATTGAGATCTCGACGGTCGAACTCGAGGCGCCCTCGCGTCCGTACACTGTCGAAACGCTGGGCCTGCTCAGGATGCACTATCCGGGGGCCCGTCTGTTTTTTGTCATGGGATCCGATTCGTTCAGAGAGATAACACTCTGGCGCGAATACGAACGGATCCTGAAAGAATACGATGTCATCGTCTCGATGCGTCCGGGTGTCGACCTGGCGCAGGATCCGGCCGGCCACCTGCCGACGGACATCAGGCAGACGGTCGCGGATCTGCGGGGCGGCAGGGCGCCTTCGGAAGCCGATCTCGCATCCGGGAGGATCTTCCTGACCGACTACGTTTCAGTGGATGTCTCGTCGACGGGGATCCGGGAGATGGCGGCTCAGGGGGCGGGCATCGACAAGCTGATACCGCCGGCCGTCGCGGCATACATCGGCAAATACGGTTTGTACCGGTAATTTTAATGGGAAGAGTTGTCACAAAAAGCAAGGCTGCTGAAGAAGCTCCGGCGATCGAAAGTTCGCTGACGGTGGACGAGCAGATATTCGAGCAGGTCAGGCTGGCGGTTCATTGCGCCGAGGAGAAGAAGGCCGAGGATATCACCGTCCTGAGGCTGGTCGAACTGACCGAGTTCACGGACTTCTTCATCATCTGCACTGGGAACTCGTCGCGGCAGGTGCAGGCGATCGCCGATGAGGTGACCGACAAGCTGAAGAAGATCAAGGTCCGTCCGCTGCATACCGAAGGTTATCAGTCCGGCGAGTGGATCCTGATCGATTACGGGGCATTCGTCGTTCACATCTTCGTCGAGCAGGCGCGGAAGTTTTACGACCTCGAGCGCCTCTGGCGGGACGCCGAACGCGTCACGCTCTGATCGGTCGACTTTTCGGGGTCGCGAGATGCGTCTGCACTTCGTCTGGATCGGAAAAACCAGAGACCGGAATTGCGCGGCGCTGACCGACGAATATCTGGGACGGATCAGGCGTTACGCGCAGGTCGAGGTGAGCGAGCTGAAGGAACAGCGCTCCGGTTCCGACGAGGATAAGGTCGCCGCCACCGAAAGCGCGAGGCTTGCGGCGGCGGTTCAGCGCGATGATTTCGTGGTTCTGCTCGATGAGCGCGGCTCGCAGATGAGATCGGTCGAACTGGGCGACCTCATCGAACGCAGCAGAGGGAACGGCGTCAAAAGGATGGCTTTCGTCATCGGCGGTTTCGCCGGTGTGGATCAGGCGATCAGGGAACGCGCCGATCTGCAGTTGTCGCTCTCGAAGATGACGCTGACCCACGAACTGGCGCGCGTCATCCTGACCGAACAGGTCTACAGGGCCTTCACTCTGCTGGCGGGACTGCCTTATCACCGCGATTGAATGAAGGCGAGAATAAACAGTTTTTTTTATTTCGATTACTACTGTTTGAGGAGAAGAGTGGATGGACAAAAAGAAATTGAAGATCTATCGAGACCGTCTGCTTGAAGAACGCGCCTCACTGCTGGGCGTCGTCGGGCGAAATGAGGACTATGGCCGCGAAGCCGACATCGAGGCGACCCAGGATCCGGCGGACAAGGCATCGAACTCCTACACCAAAGAGCTGCTGTTCAGCCAGTCCACCAACGACCGCATCATCCTGACTCAGATCGAGGAAGCGCTCATGCGCATCGAGGATGAGGAGTACGGGGTCTGCGTCAACTGCGGAAACGACATCCTTCCGAAGCGGCTCGAGGCGCTTCCGTGGGTCCGCTACTGCATCAACTGTCAGGAACTGCAGGAGAAGGGTCTGCTGAACGAGGAAGAGTGAGATAAAGAAATCCCGCCCCCGATGCGATCATCGGGGGCTTTTCCCGCCCTGAAATCACTTCTTTTTCGGCTCCACAGGATAACCGGCCTTCTCCCAGGCATCGAAGCCGCCGATCAGCGCCCTCGCCGATCTGAATCCGTTGTCTCTCAGTTTCCACGCCATACTGGCGCTGGTCGCTTCGTCCGGTCAGGTACAGTAGATGACTATCTCCCTGTCTTTCGGCAGGTCATTCATTCGCGAATCGATCTGATCGAGTGTGATGTGCAGCGAGCCTTTGATCCTGACCGAGCTGCCGACCCAGGAACTGCCGGCTCGGGCGTCGATGATCAGAACCTTCTCCCTGCGATCCATCTTACGTTTGAGGTCCTCGATGGTGATGCGTTCCTCATCCGACCTCTTTTCGCTCTTCTGGGCCGGCGCAACCACCGGCGCGAAGAGAATCAGCGCCAACAACAGAATCTTCATCATTCTTCTCCGAAATTGTTCTCCGGCCGCTCAATCATTATCATGCGGCGATTGCTCATGACGCGCGGGTGAGATCATAAGCTCCGTTCATTGTAATTTAAAATCGCGCCGTTACAGAAACAGGAAGTAACCGCTCCCCATTGAAAAAACCAGATTGGACGCCAAGGCGCCAAGAGGGCCAGGATTTATTCAGGCAATGAAGATACGGGCCTAACCGATCTTCGAACGGCGAGAGGGAGAGAGCATGAGACATCTCACCCATAATTCAATCTTGGCAATCTTGGCGCCTTGGCGTCTAATCTATTTTTCTCAGGGGTTGAACAGTAACAACCGGAAACTATTCCCATGCAGACACTCAAACCGCAAGCGTTGAAGCCGGGAGACACGGTGGCGATCGTCGCGCCGGCGAGCAATCTGAAAGTCGAGTATCTGGAGCGCGGCGCGGCCGAGATCGAGCGGCTGGGGTATCGCGTCAGATACCGTGCGGACATCCTCGAAAAAGACCGCTACACCGCGGGCACGGACGAGCGGCGCGCCCGGGAGCTGATGGACGCTCTTGCGGATGAGACGGTGAAAGCGGTCTGGGCTGCCCGCGGCGGCTACGGTACGATGAGGCTCTTCCGGCATCTCGACCTCGACGGCCTGCGGCCGAAGATCTTCATCGGTTACAGCGATCTGACGGCGCTCCACCTGCTGCTCTACAACAATCTGGGATGGGTGACTTTTCACGGTCCGATGGCGGCGAAAGACCTCGCCGAGGGAACCTATGACAGGGATTCGCTGATCCGGACACTGACATCGAGCGAGCCTCCGGGAATGGTCGGGAAGGAGAGGCTCGAAGTGCTGCACGACGGCGCGACAGCCACCGGCAGGCTTCTCGGCGGATGCCTGTCGCTGATCAACGCGACGATCGGAACGCCGGCAGAGATCGACACACGCGATTCAATCCTGTTCCTCGAGGATACCGGCGCCAAACCATTCGCCATCGACCGAATGCTCCAGCAACTGCGCCTCGCCGGGAAGTTCGACGCGGTCCGCGGTATCGTCTTCGGAGAGATGACCGGCTGCATGCAGCATCCCGATCAGGGCTACACGCTGCAGGAAGTGCTCGCCGACTGCACCGCCGGGCTCGGCGTGCCGGTCCTCTTCGGCCTCCGGAGCGGACACAGCCCGGAAGGCAACCTCACGCTCCCGCTCGGAGTCCAGGCCGCCCTCCACCCCGCTTCTGGAGGGCTCGAGATTGTGGAAGGAGCGGTCTATCAGTAGAAAGTAGAAAGTAGAAAGTAGAAAGTAGAAAGTAGAAAGTGACACTGCGATGCTGCAGGTACGGTTCCAAAATGCTTTCTACTTTCTACTTTTTACTTTCTACTTTCTACTGATTATTCACCATCGAATCGTCACCCGATAGGATCCCCTGTTATCACGGAAGTTGTCGTCGTTGATTCCGATCAGGAGGCGTCCGTATTCATTCGGTTCGGCCTGCGGGCTGCTCTGCGAGCCGAGGAAGAGGACGTTCGAGTCACGTCCGTTGCGATAACGGATCTTGGCGATCAGCGCGCCGGGGCCGTGATCCTGAACCGGGTAAGCCGAATTTCTGCCCATCGCATCGGGGTTGCCGTCGGGACCGCTGCGGAAGCGGCTGGTGACGAAGATCTCCCCCTCGGCGACGATCTGGAAAGTCATGCCGGGTTCGACATCGATCCCGGTATCGGTCCATGGCTGATCGGCGCGAACGGTGATGGTCTGTTCGCGGCCCTGAGTGGGAGCGGAATCCTGGACCGGGTAGATGTTGCGATCGATCGAGACCTCGACGCGGAAAGCGCCGCGGGCATTGCGCGTCTCCCAGTGATTGACGGTGAAGTAGAGCACCCCCTCGTCCTCGGCGACGAACTCGCTGGAGCTGCCGACGAAGATGGGCGGCGAATTGACGTCCTGTCCGATCGCGGCGATCAGAGCGCCGTCGTTCGCCTCAGGGAGCGGAGCGTCCTCATCGCGCCGGTTCTCGAGTCCGTCGGGACCCGTCTGAATCCTGCCTTCGAGCGTGACCGTGCCGCTCGCCCGGACCCTGACGCGCTGGCCGCGCTGAAGCTGAACCTGGGTGCGAATCCACTGATCCTGGAGCGGCACGCTGATGGTCGGCACGGTCTCCCATCGCGGCGCGTTTTCGTTCGGGTCGCGCGTTGGATATTCGGGCCGTGACGGGCCCGCGCCCCGATCGATGACCAGTCGCGTCACCTGATCGGGTCTGAACCTGATCCGCCGACCTCCCTCGATTTCGAACAGGAACTGTCCGTTCTCGTAACCGAGGAATGTTCCGTTGATCACGCTGCCGTCGCGCAGATAGATCGTATCCGCCAGTACAGCGCCGGCTGTCAGTCCAAGAAGGACGATCGTCAAAAGAATTTTTCGCATCAGTTCACCTGCCTGATCGATTACGGGCGGTGCACCATTCAGGCGTCTCCGCGCATTTAATGTATAGACTTTTCAACACTTATTCGAGTCCCGATTGAATGGTTGAAAGTATAGCACATGGCGATTTGAGGGTTCAGTCGCCGTTGTTGAGTTTCGGGCAACAAACCCTTAAAGTAAGTAAAAAGTAGAAAGTAAAAAGTAGAAAGAAAGAGGTAGAAAGTGACGTCAAATCTCTGTGCGCATGGGGAATATCGTATAAACCAAAAAAATCTGAAACTTATCACTCTCCGCTTTTTACTTTCTACTTTCTACTTTTTACTTTCTACTCACTTTCTACTTATTATTCATTTCGAGGATTAAATGAATCAGAGCAGATATTTGCAGGGGAGGCGCATCGCGCCGCGGCCGATCACCAGCGGGACGACGGTCGTCGAGCTGATCGAGAGCAGTTTTCAGGCATACAACGCTGCACGTCTGAGGGAGGGCGCGCAGCTCTTCGTCGAGCGGATGCTCAACGATGACGTGACGGTCGGGATGACGCTGACCGGAGCGCTGACGCCGGCCGGTCTCGGGATCTCCACGATCATTCCGCTGATCGAGGCTGGATTCGTCGACTGGATAATTTCGACCGGCGCGAATCTTTATCACGACACTCATTTCGGGCTCGGGCTGGCGATGCATCGCGGCAATCCGCAGATCAGCGACGTCGTGTTGCGCGAAGAAGGCGTCGTCCGGATCTACGATATCTTCTTCGACTACGACGTGCTGCTTTCGACCGATTCGTTCTTCCGCGAGATCATCCGGAGCGAGGAGTTCCAGCGCGAGATGTCGACGGCGGAGTTCCATTATCTGTGCGGGAAGTATGTTGCCGAACGGGAGCGCGTGCTTGGTCTTGAAAACCAGTCGCTGCTGGCGGCGGCCTACAGGTGCGGAGTTCCCGTCTACACTTCGTCGCCGGGAGACAGTTCGATCGGGATGAATGTGGCGGCGATGGAGCTGCAGGGCGGCAGGCTGCGGATCAATCCTTCGGCCGACGTGAACGAGACGGCGGCGATCGTGCTGGCGGCCAAGCGGGGCGGCGGCAGATCGGGCATCTTCATCTGCGGAGGCGGAAGTCCGAAGAACTTCGCGCTCCAGACCGAGCCGCAGATCCAGGAGGTGCTGGGGATCGAGGAGAAAGGCCACGACTACTTCCTGCAGCTCACTGACGCCCGCCCGGACACCGGAGGCTTGAGCGGCGCGACCCCGTCCGAAGCCGTCAGCTGGGGCAAGATCGACCCGGATCAGCTGCCCGGGACGGTCGTCTGCTACGCCGACTCGACCATCTCTCTGCCGCTCATCGCCGCCTATGCCTTCGCCAAGCGCCAGCCGCGACCGCTCAAGAGACTCTATGATCGGCGCGGCGAACTGATGGACCTTCTGAGGAGCGAGTACGCAAAATCCGAACGAAAATAAACGAGGACAAGGTTTGAGCGAATCAGTCGAACAGCAGCAGGACAGGGTCGCACTGAGGGACGTGATCGGGTGGTTCATCGGCTCGATCGCAGGCATGTATCTCGGGCTGGCGCTGGGCCATTACGTGCAGGCGAGCCTGATTCTGTTTTCAGCGGGAATTTTCGGATGGGTGATCGGAGGGATCGCCGGCGCGCAGGTGACCGGCAGGCTCTTCCGATCGCCTGCCGCCAGCACGATTTCGACCAGCCTGGCGCTGGGCCTGATCTTCGGTTTTCTGATCGGCTCGATCCTCGGAGCGATGATCGGATTCTTCGCCGGACTGCCGGAACTGCCCTCATCGATCCCCGGAGCCGTCATCGGAATGATCGCCGGAGCCATTGCCGCGCCCACCATAGCCAGAGTCACAGAGAAATGGAAGATCAAATAGAAAGTAGAAAGTAGAAAGTAGAAAGTACGGCACGATGTTGGGTTGATGAGGGTTCCAAAGCTGATGTCAGGACACTTTTTCGTCCCGGCAGGGACGGTTTGATAATAGCCCGGGCGATTTA
>CALBSU010000069.1 GCA_937967285.1 uncultured Acidobacteriota bacterium | reverse complement strand
TTATGAACATCAGCTACAACTGGATCAGGGAATTAGTCGAGCATCAACTGCCGCCGAGGGAGCTGGCTGAAGCTCTGACGATGGCGGGGCTGGCGGTCGACGGCGTCGAAGCTGTTGGCGACGACCACATACTCGAGATCGATCTGACCTCGAACCGCCCGGACTGTCTGTCGCATCTCGGAGTCGCGCGCGAGGTATCGGCCATCACGGGCAACCCGTTGAAGCTGCCGGCGAGCGGCCTGACCGAGCGGGGGCTGCCGACCTCCGACATGACGTCGGTCGAGATCACCGCGCCTGAATTCTGTCCGCGGTACTCGGCGCGGATCATCAGGGGCGTCAAAGTCGGCCCGTCGCCCGAGTGGCTGGTCAAAAAGCTCGAGGGCATGGGGCAGAGAAGCGTCAACAACGTCGCGGATATCACCAACTATGTCATGCTCGAATACGGCCAGCCTCTGCATGCCTTCGATCTGCATCAGCTCAAGGGCGAAAGGATCATCGTCCGGAAGGCAACGCCGGGCGAGCGGATCACAACGCTCGACGGCGAGGAGCGAGAACTGACGGACAGCATGCTGGTCATCGCCGACGCCGAGCGACCTGTCGCGCTGGGCGGCATCAAGGGAGGCGAGGACTCGGGGATCACAGAAACGACGCGGGATGTGCTGCTCGAAGCGGCATATTTCACGCCGCTCCAGATTCGCCAGACCTCGAAAGCGCTCGGTCTGGCCACGGAGGCCTCGTACAGGTTCGAGCGCGGGACCGATCCGGAGATCGTTCCGCTGGCTTCAGACAGGGCCGCCGCGATGATCGCGGAGATCGCCGGCGGCGAGGTCAGCAGCGGGCTGATTGACGTTTATCCGCTGCGCGATGAACTCGCGGCCTCGCGGGCCGAAATACCTTTCAGGCGCGCACGGTACAGTGCGCTGACCGGACTAGATGTCGAGCTTTCAGAGGCCGGGCGGATTCTGAAAGCGCTCGGTTTCGAGGTTACAACGGACGGCGATGATCTGTCCGCGCGCGGCCCGAGCTGGAGGATAGATATTTCGATCGAGGAGGACCTGATCGAGGAGGTCGCGCGAATCTCCGGTTACGACCGCGTCCAAACGACGCTTCCGGCCGGCGCGGGCGATTACCTGCCGGGCGAGAGCGGACGGCGTGCGGCGAGGCGAACGCTGACCTCGCTCGGTTACAACGAGGCCGTCAGTTTCAGCTTCGTCAACGAGGAAGCCGACAGGATGCTCAGCGACGCGACCGAAGAGGAACGGCTGGTGCTTCTCAATCCGATCGACGAAACCCAGTCTCGCATGCGGACGACGCTCCAGGCCGGACTGCTGCAGGCGCTCGAACACAACTTCAATCACGGCAACCGCAATGTGCGGCTCTTCGAGATCGGCAAATGCTTCAGGCGGTCCGACAGCGATCGCCCGCTCGAGATGGAGCGGCTGGCCCTTCTGGCCACCGGCGCCAGAAACGAATCCGACTGGCAGGCTGCGGCGGCGAGGCTCGACTTCTATGACTTCAAAGGGGCGCTCGAAGCGCTCTTCTCGGCGCTCGAACTGCCCGCCCCCGCCTTTGCCGCCGCTTCAGGGTGCAGCTATTTGCATCCCGGTCGCGCTGCTGTAATATCGATCGGCGAGAGCCGTGTGGGGCTGGCCGGCCAGCTTCATCCGACGGTTGCGGCGCGATATAAATTCAAACAACCGGTCTTCATTGCTGAACTCGAGTTAGGTCTGATGCTCGGCCTGCCGAAGGTTGAGGCGAGGTATCAGGCGCTGCCGAGATTTCCGACCGTCGTCCGCGACCTCGCTCTGCTTATCGACAGGAATGTCTCGCTTGCGTCGATCGAGGCCGAGATCAACTCGCTTGCAGTCCCGGAACTGGTCGGCGTGAAGCTCTTCGATATTTACTCCGGCAGGGAGCTGCCCGAAGGCAGGCATTCGATTGCCCTTTCGCTTCGCTATCGTGCCGCCGACAGAACGCTGACCGACGACGAGATAAACGACGCTCACGGCCGCATCGTCAAGCGGCTGACCGAGGCCTTCAAAGCCGAGCTGCGTTGATGAATCGCACTGGTGAGATCGATGACCGCATCCGGACTTGAGAAATTCGCCAACCTCGAAGACAAGCTGCACCGCATCGTCGAACTGTGCAGAAAGCTGAAGGACGAAAAGAGCGGCCTCAAGGCCGAGCTCGACGAGCTCGCCCGGCAGGTCGATGGCCTGAAGATCGAAAATTCGAAGCTCGAAGCGAAGATATCGCGGCTCAACGAGGATCGCAGACTGATGCGCGAAAAGGTCGAGGGAATGCTCGATGCGATCGCGACTCTCGAACTCGAAGCCGAATCGCTCAAGAAATAGAGGAGGCGCCGATTCGCAATGGACCATCACGGACAAACCGTCAGCGTCAAGATCTACAATCAGCAATACAGCATCCGCGCCAATGACGGAAACATCGAGCGGACGCGCGCGCTGGCCGCACTGGTCGATCATCGCATGCGCGAAATCGCCAAGGGCGCGCTGACTGCCGATTCGCTTAAGGTGGCGATCCTGGCGGCAATCCATATCGCCGACGAACTCGACAAGGCCAATCAGAAGTTCGACGATCTCAACAGAACCATCACTTCGCACAGCCACGAGTTCTCGGCTTTGCTCGACCAGGTACTGAAAGATAAATAACCTAAGTCATTTTATTTGTTAACGCAGAGTCGCAGAGGGAGCAGAGATTGATATCATGGATATTTAAATCCGAAGTCTCGACTAATGGGCATATATCGAACATTGCCGGACTCAAAATAAATCTCTGCCCCCTCTGCGCCTCTGAGTTTAAAACAGAAAAACTTTGTTTCCGGGGTGATCAATACATAAATTGATAATCCGTTGGAGGGAAATTGAGAAAGTTCACTATCACAGGTCTCATACTGATGCTCGCGCTGTTGACGGCGCTGTCGGTGACACTGGCGCAGCGGAGAGCGGCATCGTCCGGTGACTCCGGTGCGAAGTCCGAATTCGGCAACGTCGAAGGAGTAACAGCGGCTCAGATCCGCGATTATCTCTTCTTCGTCGCATCCGACGAGATGGAAGGCCGGGACACGCCATCTCGAGGTCTCGATCTGACGGCCAAGTTCCTGGCGATGAACATGTCGCGCTGGGGACTCAAGCCGGCGGGCGACAACGGCACTTTCTTCCAGAAGATCGAGCTCAATACGCGGCAGCTCAAGGAGGAAGGCACTTCGGCCACGATCAACGGTCAGAGTTTCAAGCTGGGCGAGGATTTTCTGGCTCAGCCCGCTTCAGGATCGGCGTCCGGCAATATCGTCTACGTCAACCACGGCTTCGTTCTCAAGGCTAAGGGGATCGATGCCTACAAGGGGATCGACGTCAAGGACAAGATCATGCTGGTTGTCGAGGCGATGCCGAAGGGCGTGACGGCCCGTGATTTCCGCGGCAGGATGGGGGAGGATTTCGCGACGCCGGACACCTATGCCGCCTCGAAGGGCGCGAAGGGGATCATCCGCATCCCGAGCTCCTCGACTCTCAATTTCTGGGAGCAGCGCTACAAATCTTCTCTCACTCCGTCGCGACCGATGATGGCGGGCGGCGGCGGGCGGCGCGGAGGGCTATCGCCCGTTCCCTTGATCGTCGCATCCGAAAAGATGGTCAAGGTTCTGCTCGAAGGCGAGCAGCTCGACTACGATACGATCAAAGCCCAGATGCAGAAGGCCGAATTCGGCGACGCTTTCGCGCTCAATCCGTCGAAGAAGGTCGATTTCTCGGTCAACGTGAATGTCGGAGTCGTCTGGACGCAGAACGTGGTGGCGATCATGGAAGGCAGCGATCCGTCGCTCAAGGATGAATACGTCGCGATCGGCGCCCATTACGACCACGTCGGCATCAGCACCAGGGCAGGCGGGGAAGACAAGATCTTCAATGGCGCCGACGACGACGGTTCGGGAACCGTTGCCGTGCTGGCGATCGCAGAGGCGCTGGCGCATGGTCCGAAGCCGAAGCGTTCCATCCTTTTCGTCTGGCATGCCGGCGAAGAGAAGGGGCTCTGGGGATCAGAGTATGTCACCGATCATCCGCCGGTGCCTCTGAACAAGATCATCGCCCAGCTCAACATCGACATGATCGGTCGCAGCAAAAAGGAGGGCGATACGAACCCGCGGAACGCCAACCTGACCGGTCCCGACGAGATCTACGTCATCGGATCGAAGATGATGAGCACCGATCTCGGCAATCTCAGCGAATCGGTCAACAAGTCGTTCCTCAATCTCAAGCTCAACTACAAGTACGACGACCCGAACGATCCCGAGCGGTTCTTCTTCCGCAGCGATCATTACAACTACGCCCGCAAGGGGATCCCGATCATCTTCTATTTCGACGGCGTGCATGAGGACTATCACCAGCCCTCTGACCATCCCGACAAGATCGATTATCAGAAGATGGAGAAGGTGACCCGGACGGTCATGGCGACGCTCTGGAAGCTGAGCAGCGTCAAGCGTCCCGTCGTCGATAAGAAGCTGCCCGATCAGTTGTCGGGTAATTAATATGGAGCGCGGCGGCCCGGCGCCGCTTTAGTAGTCGTTTCAGGTTAAATTGACTACTAAAGCGGCGCCGGGCCGCCGCACTCCATATTCACTCCAAATTATTTCTTCTCGCTACCCGTGCTGATCGGCGCGTCCTGCTGCTTGACCCATTCCGAGAACGAACCGTCATACATCGAAACATCGAAGCCCAGGTATTTCAGCATGAAGTAGCTGTGAGAAGCCTGAACGCCTGAGTTACAGTAGGTGACGACCTTGTCGCTCGGCTTGACGCCGGCATCGGCGTACATTTTTATCAGCTCCGAGACCGGTTTGGCCGTACCGGTCGATTTCTCCTTGAGCTGTTTCTGCCAGTAGAGGTTGACCGATCCGGGGATGTGGCCGGTTTTGGTATTCGGCGCGCCGGTGTACTGTTCCGCCGGTCGCGCGTCAAGTATCGCCACGCCGGAGCGGTCCATGTTCGCTGCCATCCAGGAATAATCGCGGACGGCTTCGGTCGTGGCGATGACGCCGGGGTTGATTCGCGGAGTGAACGGCGCCGGCGAGAATGTCGGAGCAGCGGTTTCGATCGGGCGCTTTTCGGCTTTCCACGTTTCGATTCCGCCGTCGAGAACTGAAGCGCGGTTTCCGTGACCGAGGTAATCGAGCGTGAAGAAGGCCCGTGTCGCCGAGAGGCCGTTTCCATCGCCGTAGATGACGATTCTGGCGGTCTCGCCTACGCCTGCCTTCTCGAATGCGCTCTTAAGCTGTTCGACCGGAGGCAGCTCGTTCGAGGCTCCGCTCTTCGTGCCGGCGACAATGTCGGACCAGGCGACGAAGCGAGCGCCCGGGATGTGACCGTCGTCATATGCCTTGCGGTCGCGAACCACACAGAGCACAACGACCTTCGGGTTCCTGAGATTCTTCGCCAGCCATTCGGTCGAGACCAGCAGATCGGTTCTGACCGCGGCGCGCTGGGCGGACGCGTTATCGGGCGCCAGGACCAGCAGCAACGCTAAAAAAAGCAGACCAGTACGGTAATAGAATTTCAAATTGTTCATACATCGCCTCCGGCATTGATGAAATTATCGGTTCGGAAATGACATCATAGCAGCTGAAATGCCGGCAATGAAATGACCGTTGACTGAGTCCTGTCCGCACTCTAAAATCAACGATTTACCGGTGTCCGTCGGGCGATGTGTTCCCGGCCGGATATCCGAATCAAAAACATCCGGGAGCTCAATACATGAGACGTGATATTACAAGCTGGTACAGCGGCCGAACTTTTCAGGAGATGCCGATCGTGGCGTACGGCCATTACGGACCTCCGGTGCTGATGGTTCCGACTGCGGCGGCCGACTTTCTGGAGTACGAACGCTTCAATCTGATCGATTCGGTCAAGTGGTGGCTCGACAACGGGCGAGCCAAGATGTATTCGATCAACAGCGTCAACCGGATGGCACTGCTCAACAATAATGCCTCCCCGTATGAAAAGGTCGAATGGCTCAACCGGTACGACGGTTATGTGACTGAGGAAGTTCTGCCGCTGATCCGTCAGGATTGCCGGTCGCACGACGTCAAGCCTATCGTCGCGGGGATCTCCATGGGCGCCTATGTTGCCGCCAACCTCTTCTTCCGCCACCCGGATCTCTTCGGCGGAGTCATCGCCATGAGCGGCAGCTACGATATCCGCAGTTATCTCGACGGCTATTATTCGGAAAGCGTCTATTTCAACAATCCTGTCGATTATCTGCCGAATCTGAATGACGGGTACCATCTTCCGATTTTGAAGCATGGCGGGAAGAGCATTATCATATTCACCGGGCAGGGCGCCTATGAGGCTCCTGACCGTTCGCGCAATCTTTCAAACATTCTCAACAGCAAGGGCATCCCGCACTGGCTGGATGTCTGGGGACACGACGTGAATCACGACTGGCCGTGGTGGCGCAAGGCGATGCCGCACTACTTCGGCCGCCTCTTCGGATGAGCGTGAAGTTCAATCAGTATTGAAAGGACAGCAAATGAAATTCGGAAAGACACTCTTTGCAATCATTTT
>CALBSU010000068.1 GCA_937967285.1 uncultured Acidobacteriota bacterium | reverse complement strand
ACGCTGCCTGATTCCGGCCGATGGTTTCTACGAATGGCAGAAACAGGGCAAGGGCGCGAGCAGGCCCTTCTACATTCGGCTCAGGGATGACGGGCTGTTCGGCTTCGCGGGGCTGTGGGAGGAATGGAAGTCTCCGGAAGGCGAGGTCGTCACCACCTGCGCGATCATCACGGTCGAACCGAATGAGCTGATGGCGGGGATTCACAATCGCATGCCGGCGATTCTGAAGCCGGAGCATGAAGCGGCGTGGCTCGACAGATCGAACGATATTCCGGCCGTCTCGAATCTGCTGCAACCATATCCTTCCGAACTGATGGAGGCGTACGAGATTTCCCGCGCGGTCAACAATCCGAGGTTCGACGATCCTGGCTGTATCGAACCGGTCACGACCTGATTCTGCGGGCTACTTTTGAATAGATGCGCGGGACTAGCCGTTTGAGATAGACGGCCAGCACCTCGACTCCGCCGATCAGCGCCTCTTCCCTTCCTCGTTCGATGGCCTTGAGCATTGCGGCGGCGCATTTTTCCGACGAGATCCCGCGAGCCTGCCCGGGATCCATTCTGGCATGAGGAGAGCCGTCGGCCGTCAGCGCATTGACCGAGATCGCCGTCCGTACGAATCCCGGACAGATCACCGTAACCTTGATGCCGTCGCGCCAGAGTTCAGCCCTGAGAGAATCGAAATATCCCTGGACAGCGTGCTTCGAGGCGGAGTAGGTGGCCCGGAGCGGAGTATCGAGATATCCCATCAGGCTGCTGACGACCACGAGATGTCCCGATTTCCGTTCGAGCATCGAAGGGAGAACGGCCTTGGTCAGCGCTATCACGCCGTTGAAGTTGACGTTCATTATTTTAAGTTCGACGTCCAGATCGGTCTGACTGACCGGCGAGCGCTGCGAGATTCCGGCGTTGAGTATCAGGATGTCGACCGGTCCGAAGATGCTCTCGGCGATGGCGGTCTTCTCGGCTGCGAGGTCCAGTTGCCCGACATCCATCGGCAGGACGTAGATGTTCTCATGCGGTCCCGGACATGAATTCCTGACTCGCTCGAGTTCGGTTTCGCGGCGCGCCGAGAGGATGAGCTTTGCCCCCTCGCGGCTCAGGGCGACGGCGGTCGCTTCCCCGATGCCGGAGGACGCCCCGGTAATCCAGACTACTTTATCCCTGAATGACATGGCCGTCTCTCCCTGTCACTTGAATTCGGACAATTTGAGCCGCACGCTGACGATGAACGGTTCGCTGCCCTGGATCCAGTGGCCGTAGGTGGTCGTCACGAAAGTGCCGTCGGGCAGCAGCTCGAGGCCGGGGTAGCCGCAATCGGCGTTCTTGTGATTTTTCATCAGGCGAATCCGGTACTGGCCTTCCGTCCCGTTGAGAATATCGGAATAGTTGCCGACCCAGGCGACCCAGTCTCCGCGGGTTGGGCTCTCGCGCGTGGTATCCCTGAAAGTCAGAAAGAGCCTGCCGTCCGGAGCATATCGTCCGACGTGACGATCGCCGGTCAGCGCGCCGGGCAGTTCGCGCGGAGCGGTCCACGTCCGGCCTTCATCATTCGAGAATGTAACGAAGGAGTTGAACTTCCTGCTGTTTTCGCGAAGGAGGACCGCGATCTGTCGCCCGTCCGGAGACCTGATCAGGCCGGGTTCGCAGAGATGCGCCTCAGGATGCTGCGCGATCACCTCCGGAGCGCCCCAGGTCAGCCCGCCGTCCCGCGATACCGTCTTGTAGACTTTGAAAACACGTGTCTTCCCGTCGGCGGGCGCCTGAGACGGATTGAAAAATCTTCCGTCGTCGTGGAAGAGCGCCATGTAATCGCCGTTCTTGAGCCGTTCGAGGCTGGCCATAGCGACGATTCCGCCGAAATCGCCGATCGGTTCGAGTTCGGTCCATGTCTTCCCGTCATCGTCAGATCGGGCCATGCGGATCGGATAGAGGCCCGAAAAGATGATCAGCCGTTTCTTCCCACGCTTGTCGATCACTCGATGGATTGTCGGAGTCTCCTGCGAGGTCTCCCAGTTGCGCGGCGTCGGCAGCCGTTCAGACCAGGTTTTGCCGCCGTCGGAGCTGCGTTTCATGATGATTGTGCCGCGCCCGTGGCCCGCCGGGTAGACCGCGATCATGGTCTTGCCGTCCTCGAGCAGAACCGTCGTCGGATGACCGAGATACTGACCCGGCTCGCGATCCAAGATAACTCTTCGCGATTCGTCTCCGGAGATATCCTTGAGCGGGATCCTGTATCCTTTCGCAACCTGCGACTGCATTGCGAAAGTCGATGCTGCGAGGGCGGCGAATATGAAGATGCCTGTGATACGTTTTCCGTATGAGATCATCGGTGTTATTTTTCGTTTCTGCTGTCCGTCGTTGAAGGTAAATCGAAATTGCAGGAATGGGTGAAATATAGCCGCCGAACAGCGCGATGTCAAAAAAAGGAGTTTGATGGAGACAATCGGGACAATCTGGAGCAACACGAGATACGAGGAGAGCGAGACCGAGCTGTTGAGAGAGCAGCTTCGCGACCGCGGATTCCTGCTGATCCGCGAGGGACGGGCTGAAGTGCTCTTCGGGCAGCCGACCGTCGGGATGATCATCGACGATCCGTCGGTCGGATGGGTTCATCTGGACAGCGCGGGCTATGACAGGTATGACACGGATGAATTCCGCCGGGCTGCCGTCGAGCGGGGGATCGCGGTAACCAACAGCTCGAGCGTCTACGACGAGCCCTGCGCGCAGCACGCGGCGGCAATGATCCTCAGCCTGGCCCGCAAGCTGCCCTACGCGCTGAAATCTCAACTCGAAGATCATGCCTGGCCGATGATGCAACTGAGGAAGGAATCGTATCTGCTCAACGGCCGGAAGGTGGTGATCCTCGGCTACGGCGCAATCGCACGGAAACTGTCCGGATTGCTGCGCCCGTTCGGAGTCGAGATCTCCGCCCTGCGAAGAACGCCGGTCGGCGACGAAGAGGTCGAGATCTTCACATACTCCGAACTGGGCGAGAGGCTTGCGGCCGCCGATGACGTGGTGAACATTCTGCCCTCCAACAGTTCGACGCGGCGATTCGTCGATCGCGAAATGATCGGCCGGATCAGGTCGGGCGCCACTTTCCTGAATATCGGTCGCGGAAGTACAGTCGATCAGGAGGCGCTGATCGATGCGCTTAAGTCCGGACTGATCGCGGCGGCATATCTGGACGTGACCGATCCCGAGCCGCTGCCGGCTGATCATCCGCTCTGGTCGGCGCCGAACTGCTTCATCACGCCGCACACCGCCGGCGGGAGCGACAATGAAAGACCGCGACTGATCGATCACTTCCTGCGAAATCTGGACAGGTATCTGGCCGGCGAGCAACTGCTCGACCGGATCATCTGATTGAACGCTGAATGAACGAAATGAAAACGGAGATACTGATCGCCGGCGGAGGAGTGGGAGGTTGCGCTGCGGCGCTTGCCGCGGCAGAGGCCGGCCGACGCGTCGTCATGACAGAGGAATCGGACTGGATCGGAGGGCAGTTGACCTCGCAGGCCGTACCTCCGGACGAACATGGCTGGATCGAGCGTTTCGGCTGCACGGCGACGTATCGCAGGTTTCGCGAGGGAGTCCGGGACTATTATCGCCGCAACTATCCGCTGACCGGAGAAGCGCGCGAGAAAAGGCTCTTCAATCCCGGCAACGGGTGGGTCTCGCCGCTCTGCCACGAACCGCGCGTGGCGCTGGCAGTCCTGGGCGAGATGCTCGCGCCGCATCTCGCCTCTGGCAGGGTCGAGATTCTCGTCGAACACGTCCCTGTCTCGGCCCATGTGACCGGAGACCGCGTCACGGCCGTCAAACTTCTGGACCTCGAATCGGGGAGCGAACGGACTGTCGAGGCGCAATACTTTCTGGACGCGACTGAGCTCGGGGATCTTCTGCCGATAACGGGCACGGATTACGTAACGGGTTTCGAGTCGCGGACCGAGACCGGCGAGCCGAGCGCTCCGATTGTGGCTCAACCGCAAAACTCACAGGCATTCTCGATCTGTTTCGTGCTCGAGCATCGAGACGGCGAAGAGCATGTCATCGAAAAGCCCGCTGAGTATGATTTCTGGCGCGAATTCGTCCCGCAGCTCGATCCGCCATGGCCGGGCAGGCTGCTCTCGTGGACGATCACGCATCCGCGACTGATGACGCCGTTGAGCTATCATTTCGACCCGGTCGGCGAATCGGGGCGGGCGTTCTCGGGCTTATG
>CALBSU010000067.1 GCA_937967285.1 uncultured Acidobacteriota bacterium | reverse complement strand
GAGGAAGAGAAACAGATCGCTGAGCTGATAGACCGCGAGCTGCGCGCGGCGGGAAGATGGGAGATCGCAACCGGGGACGAGGCGGATGCGGCGCTGATGGTCGAAACCCTGAAGGGCGATGGCCGTTTCCGGGTCAGGCTGATCGATGAGAACGCTGAGACGATCTGGCCGGACAAAGGCGCCAGGATCTATACCGGAACGCTGGAAGAGATCGCCCGGCGCATCGTTGCCGATCTTATCTCTGCCGGCGGGAAATGATCCGTTATTTCGGCTCTCCCTGAAGAATGAAGCCCGCCCAGAAGTACGGGGCATGCCGGCTGTCCTTTTTGATCATCGCGATCTGTGCGCGGCGGAGCGCGGCTGCCGGCGTCAGTTTGCTCCTCAGCATACCGTCATAAAACGATTTCATTAGTTCGGCTGTCGCCGAATCATCCACCATCCAGAGGCTCGAGACCACGCGCCGGGCTCCGGCGTACATAAATCCCCGTGTCAGGCCGATCACGCCCTCACCCCTGATCTCCCTTCCGAGCGCCGTCTGGCAGGCGCTCAGGACGACCAGATCGGCATCCAGTCTGAGATTATAGATATCGTTCAATTTGAGGATTCCGTTGCGCGGCTTGCCGTCCTCGTCGACCAGAGAGAGGACCAGGCCGGAGAGTGCCGGGACCTCGCTGTTGATCAGTCCGTGAGTGGCGATATGAAGGTATCTGAAGCGGCTCAGATCGCCCGAGGCCAGGGTTTCGCGGCTGGCCCTGAAGTCGAGAGCGACGAGGCTCGAGCCGATTCCGGGCATCGAGGCGATAGCCGTCGCTTCCTGTCGCGAATATTTGAGCCTCGGAAGATCGAGACCGGCGGTCGATCCGCGGGTCATGATGGCCTGCATGGTCTCGACCGCGGTGGTCTCGCCGCCCTGGAGGACCCGCGTCGAGGCCATCTCATCGAAACGTGCGTCGTCCTTGCTGAAGACCGGATCCGCGATCACGGCGACCGATGACGATTCCTGCGTTGAAGCCCCGCTCTCCCTGATCGCCATCAAAGCGCCGGCCGAAGGCAGATTGATGACCTCATTGCTGACGACCAGCGGGCTGCCGGCACGCGGATCCGGCAGCGCCGCGAACGGAACATACTGCAGGACGCCGTCGGGCACGATGAGCAGAGTCTTCGTGCCGATCTGGTTCCTGACCGGATCGAGCAGCATGCGGCTGAGCTCGCGAGCCGAGCGGTTGAAATCCTCCTCGGCGGCTGCGAGGCGCGCCGTACGCTCGCGCGGCGTCTCGAATCTCTTCCTGATTCCGGGGGCTCCCATCGCATCGTAGAGGCTGCCGGCGACCTTCTCAATATTTTCGCGAGCCGGCAGAGGATAGGCGCTGATCGATGATGCGGTCACGGCGAAGAGATAACTCCGCTCGTCGCCGAGGTAGTATTCGAGCAGGAGCGAACCGTCATTCAGGAGCCGCTGCTGGAGAACATCCAGGCCCGGGAGTTCCGGCTGTGTGATGCCGGCCAGTTGAGGATTGGACTTCCGCATCTCGGCCTGCAGGCTCTCGTATTGCGAGATCAGCGTATGAAGTTCGCCCTCGATCTTCGCGGCGCGTTCGTCTTTACTGTTGGCCGCCAGCAGAGAGAGCCTCTGATTATCGAGCGCCTGGATTTTCGATACGAGCGCCGACTCCCTCTCGATCAGACCGGCCGCCGCGCCCTGGCGGAAATCGACGCCGGCCCCGCGCAGCATCTCGCGCAGCGACCTTGCCCTCGCCAGCTCGCTGTGCTCGAACGCCTTCCGGATGTCGAGCGTCGAGACCTTGCTCCCGCCGCCGTCCATCAGCAGGTCGAGCAGCAGATCGGTATACCTGCGGCTGCTGGCGGCGAACGCCGCCCGGTGAGTGGGATTGGCCAGCCGGGCACGAAGCGATTCGAATATCGCCAGCGACTTTTCTATTTCGACACGCGCCACGTCATTCTTCCCGAGAGCCTTGTTCATCCGCGCCAGATCGGCGCGAATATGGGCTTCCCTGTTCGGGTTCCCGAGCGGCAGGACAGTCGTGAGCGCCTGCTGATAATATTCCAGCGCGCGATCGTTGCGGCCGATCGATTCGTGAACCGCGCCGAGATTCTTGAGCGTCGCGCCCTCCCCGTCGGCGTTGCCCAGCCTGCGCCAGACGGGCAGTATCTCGCTGAAGGTGTCGATGGCCTTCTGTTTCTCTCCGGTCAGGTCGTAGATCCGCGCGATATTGTTGAGGATCGTCGCTTCGTAGGATTCATCGCTCGACTCCCTGGCCAGTTTGAGCGCCTGTTGATAGATCTGAAGCGCCCGACCGTAGTCCTGACTGCGCTTTGCCACGATGCCGGAGTTGGCCAGATGGATCTGTTCGAGCCCGGGATTGCCGGCCGCCCGCGCGGCGTTCGCCGCCAGTTCGAAGTAGCCGAGAGCCGCTTTGTCGTCCTCGACCCTGATCGACAGGTTGCCGAGATGCCCCAGCACCAGACTCTCACGAATCTGATCCGAAGACCTGCGGCTCAAATCGAGCGCCTGCTCGTCGGCCTTGCGCGCCTCATCGTAATCTCCCAGATCTTCATGACGGAGTGCGATGAAGTAGAGAGCCGTCGCCTGCTCGCGCAGATCGCCGAGTTTCTCCCAGATCGACGCCGCCTTACCCAGCCGGACCAGTGCGGTTTTCAGATCGCCCTGCTTTTTCGACTTTCCGGCGGCCAGACCTTCGTTGAGCAGCTGCTCGGCCGTCAGGCGCTGCTTGTCGTCGTTGCCGGCTGCGCGCAGGTTCTCGAGCTTGAGCCGATACCGCCCCGATACGCCCGGGCGCTGCAGCGAGTCGATCTCGATCAGATATTTCGACGGAGAGTCGGCGATCGCCGTCAATGCAACTGTCCCGGCCCGGTCGGCTTCATGGATCCTTGACCGGGCGGAATTCAACAGCCCGATCCTGACGTCGCCCGATATCTGTTCAACCACAACCGAGATGCACATCCCGGCGTCGAGATCGAAATTGAAGAACTGTTTCTCACGGCCGCCGATCTCCTTCTCGATTACCGCGCCGGCCTGAATACGCTCCGCCTGATCCGCCGCCTGGCCGTCCACTCTCCAGGCGATCGCAGATGCAACAACATTCGTCACTATCAGCGTCCCGATCATGGCGAATTTTGCGAATCTGATCGGCACGCCGGCTCTTACAACCGGACTTGACCTTCTGATCCGTCTCTTACACTGCGCCATGGTGTTCTCCTTGAACAGATTATCTGCAGCACGAACGGTATCCCGCCGCCCGGCAGCTGAAAATATTTACACTCTGAATTGAAAAAATCTACAGGCTTGTCCGGCATCGCAGTGAGGGTCAGCGATATGTGCGCCAGCCTGTGGGAGTTCGATATGATTTCCGCAGGTTATGTACAGTCTGTCCGAAACTACTGTCGGTTCCGGTTTATTCATACAGATTGTATATCACTCGTAGGCTGAAATCGAGTTGAAATTTTCTTCGGAATCGGGGGGAAAGCCTGGGAGGCCGGCGCCGTAATCAGCGCCGGCCTCTCATTAATGTTCCGATCATTTCATCGTCATGACTTCAACCGGCTTGTCGGTGACTCGCTGGGTCGATTCATTGAAATAGAGGACCTTGCCGTCGCGGTAGGACTGGACGGCCATGCCGATGGTGGTCATCGCCTTGTAAGCGGTCAGAGCGTCGAGGACGTTCTTTTCGCGCGTCTTGACGCAGCGCAGGAAGTTCTCCATGTGATCCTCGCGCTTCTCCGTCTGAATGACCATCTCCTCGGTCCCGTATTTCTCGATGAACTTCTTCTTGGCGATCCGCTCGGGAGTGACCGTGATATGGTCGACGCGTCCCTCGAAGCGGCCTTCGGGGACCATCATGATCGTCCCCTCATGACCGCGGATCAGTCCCGGAATGTGCTGTGAATTGGCCATCGAGGAACTGAGAACCAGCGAATGCCCCTTCGGGAACTCGGCGATCAGATGGAAGGTGTCGGGCACTTCGCGGCCGTCCTTGAAGACGTAGACGCCGCCGGACGCCATGACCTTGTGCGGAAACTGCGGCTCGCCCCAGCAGATGTTGAGCGGCGCGACGACGTGATAGAAGAGATCCGTGGCGATACCGCCCGAATAGTCCCAGTACTTGCGGAAGCGGAAGAACCTTTCGGCGCTCCACGACCGCTTCGGCGCGTTGCCGAGCCACATCTTCCAGTCGATATAGTCCTCTCCGGAAGCGTTCGGTCCGGCATTCTCATCGATCTTGTAATTCCACTCGCCCTCGATCGAATTGCGATGATAGGAGCCCTGGCTCATCAGCAGTTCGCCGATCATGCCGTCCTCGATCGCCTTGCGGGCTTTCCACCACTGATCGCTTGAAGTCGTCTGCGAGCCGACCTGAAGAATTCGTCCCGTCGCCTGCTGGACTTCGTATACCTTCTTCGCCTCCTCGACTGTCCGGGTCATCGGTTTTTCGAGATAGACGTCCTTGCCGGCCTTCATCGCCTCGATCGCGATCGGCGCATGCCAGTGATCCGGAGTCGCGATGATCACCGCGTCGATATCCTTGCGCGAGAGGACTTCCCGGTAATCGAGCGTCGCCAGCTCAGCCTGGCTCAGTTCCTTCGCCCGGTTGATGCGCTTCTGATAGGTGTCGCAGACGGCCACGATCTGTGCCGGGCGAGTCGTCTTGCCGATCTCCATGGCCCAGCGCATGACGCTCGTTCCGCGTCCGCCGACCCCGATCACTCCGATGTTGATCCGGTCATTGGCCCCGACCACACGGGCATGCACTGTGTTTCTCAGAACCACGCTTGCCCCTGCCGCGGCCAGTCCGGTCCTGACGAAGTCTCTTCTCGCAATCCTGTCGGTCATCTCATCTCCTTTTGATTCTGCCGGTTCGGCAACATATTGCAGCCTGATTAATATGCC
>CALBSU010000066.1 GCA_937967285.1 uncultured Acidobacteriota bacterium | reverse complement strand
GGCATTGATCAAAATCGGGATCGTTCTTCTGCTGGTGATAGCCAACGGGTATTTCGTGGCGGTCGAGTTCGCGCTGGTCAGCGTCAGGCGGGCGAGGATGGAGACGCTTGCGGCGGCGGGGAAGGTCGGGGCGCGGGCGGTGCTTGGCGCGCTTGATCATCTCGACGCGATGCTCTCGGCCAGTCAGTTCGGGATCACGCTGGCCAGTCTGGCGCTCGGCGCGGTCGGCGAGTCCACGCTCGCCCATCTGCTCGAACCGTTGATCCTGGGATTCGTTCCGGCGGGCGTTTCGACTCTGCTGGCGCATTCGATAGCCGTGGCGGTGGCCCTGGCCGTGATCACATATCTGCACCTCGTTCTCGGAGAATACGCTCCCAAGGCGCTGGCCATCGAACGGGCGGAGAGCATCGCGCTGGCGACTGCCGGGTCGATGCAGCTCTTCTACAAGACATTCAAGCCTTTCATCTGGTTCATCAATTATTCGGGAATCAAGCTGCTCAAGCTGTTCGGCGTCGAGTTCCGCCCGGGCCATCATACGGTCTACACCGAGGAAGAACTGCGTTATCTGGTCAATCTGAGCCATCAGTCCGGGCATCTTAAGCTCGATGAGAAGACGCTGATTCACAACGTCTTCGAATTTTCGGAGCTGACCGCGCAGGAGATCATGATCCCGCGGACCGAGGTCTCAGCGATCGACGAGCGGAAGAGCTTCGACGAAGTCGTCGGGGCGTTTCAGGAGTCGGGATATTCACGCCTGCCGGTCTACAGTGAAAATTTCGACAACATCATCGGGATACTGCACAGCAAGGATGTCATGAAGTTCATGGGGCGGCCCGGTGATTTCGATCTGCCGGGGATCATCCACCGTGCGGTCTTCATTCCGGATTCGGCGAAGCTCTGGGAGGTGCTGCAACTGCTGCGCCGGAGCCGTGTGCACATGGCTGTGGTCGTGGACGAGCACGGCGGAGTCGAGGGCATACTGACGCTCGAGGATCTGATCGAGGAGATCGTCGGAGAGATCCAGGACGAACATGACGAACTGATCGCGGACAAGCTGAGCCACCGCGGCGAGGGGGTCTTCAGCCTTGACGGCAGTCTCTCGATCCGCGAAGCCAATCGCAAGTATGAGCTCAACCTGCCTGAATCGGACGACTACCAGACGATCGCCGGCTTCCTGATCAGCCGCGCCGGCAGACTGCTCGATCTCGGCGATGTCGTCGATTACAACGGCGTCAGATTCACAGTCGAAAAGGTTCTTCGCCGTCGCATCCTGCGTGTCCTGATGGAAGTTGAAAAAGGTGTTGAAAGTTTGAATTAGTCCCGAACCCACTCGAACGTAAAAAATCAGACAGAGGAGCTGCCATGACCGAAATAATCAAAGGAAACGCGGTCAGAATTCTGCTGGCCGTCGCAATCACGGCAATGACAGCCGGGATTGTCGTACCCGTCTCATCGTCGGCAGAGGTGCAGAAAAAGAAGAAGAGATCGAATTCACGCGGGACGGAAGTGCAGTCGGTCAGCGCCGGCAGCGCTTCGGGTCTGAGTAAAAACGAGATCGATGCGATGGTTGCGGCTCACAACAAGTTGCGCTCGC
>CALBSU010000065.1 GCA_937967285.1 uncultured Acidobacteriota bacterium | reverse complement strand
TGGTCTATGACGAGCTGCGCCGGCTGGCTCGGGCGTATCTCCGCAAGCAGCCTCACCATGAAACGCTGCAGCCGACGGTCCTGGTGCATGAGATGTACCTGCGGATGATCAATCAGCAGGAAGTGAGCTGGGAGAGCCGGGCGCAGTTCTACGGGATGGCCGCGACGCTGATGAGACGGATCCTTGTCGATCACACGCGCGAGAAGATGGCCCACAAGCGCGGCGGCGGGGAGGTCAGGCTTTCGCTCAGCAAGGCCGACCGTTTCACGCCCCGTGCGGACATCGATCTGATCGCCCTCGACGATGCGCTCAAGGAGCTCGAGAATCTCAACTCGCAGCATGCCAGAATCGTCGAGCTGCGTTTCTTCGGCGGTTTGACGATCGAGGAGACGGCAGCGGTACTCGGAGTATCGCACGCCACGATAGAACGCGGCTGGAGTCTGGCCCGCGCATGGCTCCGCCGCGAAGTCAGGAATGATCACGATTGATCCGGCCGGGGAACGAAGATGGCCGCACGGAAGAGCAGAAAAACCCAGTCCCCCAAACGCGGCGAGTATGTGGTCTTCATCAGCCACTCATCGGTCGATCTGTGGATCGCGGGACAGATGGCCAAGGAGATCCGCGCCGCCGGGGCAAAGCCCTGGCTTGACGAGCTGGAACTGGAAGGCGGAGACCAGATCCGGGACCGCATTCTGCGCGGTATCGACGCCTGCCGTGAAGCCGTTGTCCTGATCACCCCTCAGAGCATAAAATCTGAATGGGTATCCTTCGAGATAGGTGCAGTCTCGATTCAACGAAAACGCGTTACCCCCGTACTCCAGTACGTCTCGCATGACCAGCTCAAGATACTGGCCGACACGAAATCGCTCGAACTGAACAGGTTCGACCAGTATCTGACGCAGTTGAAGCAGCGCATTCGGAAGCGGTAAACGGAGGCTCAGATTCATGGCCTACAAAATCTACATCAGCGCAACCGAGAACGACATCGAACTGGCGAGAGACGTGGCTCACCGGCTGGAAGCGGCGGGCGTCCGGGTCTACCCTGTCGAAAGGACATCGGTTCCGGGCGAGAAGATATCGACCAGCATCAATCAGTCCTTGCGCGAAGCGGATGAAGTGATCATGATTCTGACCCGTGATTCGGGGGACAGCCCCGGATTGATCTCGGAGATGGGCAAAGCATTCTCCCTGCGCAAGCCCGTCACTCCGGTGCTTGTCAACATCGAAGCCGGCCAGTTGCCGGCCGTCTACAACCAGATCGAACCCGTCAGATACGGGGAGCTCTCCGGTTACATTACAAACCTCACCGAGCGAATATCGCTCGCCAAAGCCGGGTAAGAATGGAAGAGAACGGAAGCCAGAAAGAGATCGATGGAGTAAAGAATCTGGCGGAGATGATCGAGGGGCTGGCCCTTGAATCGGGAGATGCAGTCGCATTACTGGCGCCGGGCACGAATCCGCTGAACTATGGAGCATTGTATCGTCAGGTCGCCGGGACAAAGGCGAGCCTGCGCGAATACGGGATCGGACGCGGAGACGTGGTTGCGGTTGCGCTGCCGAACGGGCCTGAAATGGCGACGGCGTTTCTGTCGATTGCATCCGCGGCCGTCTGCGCGCCGCTCAACCCGTCGCTCAATCAGTCGAGCCACGAAACATATCTGAACGATCTCGGCGCAACCACGGTCGCGATCAACGATCAGATGCCGGAGGTCGAAAGCGCGGCGCGCCGGCTGGGCATCCCGATCCTGAGGATCGTCGCCGACTCCCGGCAGGGCGCCGGCGCATTCACCCTCCGGACTGAGTCGAAGCCGTCCGCAACCCGCATTCCGGATGACGGGAGCGCGAAGCCGGACGACGTTGCGCTCATCCTGCCGACCTCGGGCACGACATCGAAGCCGAAACTCGTCCCGCTCAGTCACGGCAATCTCCGCATATCGTCGCGAAACATCATCTCGACGCTCGAACTCGGGCCGGCCGACCGGTGTCTCAACATGATGCCGCTGTTCCACATTCACGGACTGGTGGCCTGCCTGCTTTCGACGATCGCATCCGGCGGATCGATCGTCTGCACGCCGGGTTTCTCGGCGAAGCATTTTCATGCCTGGCTCGAGGAGTACAGCCCGACCTGGTACAGCGCGGTCCCGACGATCCATCAATCGGTCCTCGGCTGCGGGCGACCGGACCGGGTGCGGCTGCGGTTCATCAGGTCTTCGTCGGCGTCTCTGCCGCCGAAGGTCATGAGCGATCTCGAGGAGATGTTCGAGGCGCCGGTCATCGAGGCTTACGGCATGACCGAGGCTGCGCATCAGATGGCGAGCAACCGCCTGAGCAGGCAGAAGCCCGGCAAAGTCGGTCCGCCCGCCGGTCCCGAAATCATGATCGTCGACAACGACTGGAAGGAACTCCCTGACGGAACGACCGGCGAGATCGTGATCCGCGGCGGGAACGTCACCAGCGGTTACATCCGCAACGAATCCGCCAATCGCGATTCGTTTCGCGACGGCTGGTTCCGCACCGGAGACCAGGGATACTTCGATGAGGATGGGTTTCTGTGCCTGACAGGGCGGACGAAGGAGTTGATCAACCGCGGCGGCGAGAAGATCGCTCCGCGCGAGATCGAGGAAGCTCTGCTCGAACACCCTGCCGTCGCACAGGCTGTCTCCTTCTCGATTCCGCACCCGACGCTCGGCGAGGAGATCGCCGCGGCCGTCGTGCTCAGAAGCGGAATGTCGGCCGGCGAGGATGAGCTGACCCGCCATACCGCCCGGCGCCTCGCGCAATTCAAGGTCCCCAGGCTGATCAGGTTTCTGCCTGAGATTCCGAAAGGCCCGACCGGCAAGATCCAGAGGATCGGGATGGCCGAACGGCTCGGCATCTCAGGGCTGCGGGCCGCGGGCGAAGATTACGTAGCGCCCGACGAACCGCTCGAGGAGCAGATCGCGCGCATCTGGCAGGATGTTCTCAAACATGACCTGATCGGCGCGGGCGACAATTTCTTTCTGATCGGGGGCGATTCGCTGCTTGCGGTCGAGGTTCTGACGCGCATCTCGGCGGAGCTGGTCGATATCGATCACGTCGCGCTCTATGAAAACCCTGTGCTGAGAGACTTCGCGCGCGTCGTTCAGGCCGAACTGGACAATCCCGCCCGGGTCGAGGGGATCTCCGGCGGCGTCATCCCGATCCGTATCGGCGGCAGCCGGCGCCCGCTCTTCTGCCTGGCGGGCCACAATAACAAGTTCGGTATCTTCTGCCGGATCGCGAGTCATCTCGATGCCGGTCAGCCGGTATTCGGCCTGCCCTATCCGGCGCTCACTCCTCAGCGCGATCACTACACCGTCGGCGAACTGGCGGATGAGATGATCGCGCGGATGCGCGACCTGCAGCCCTCGGGGCCGTACAGAATCTTCGGACACTGCTTCGGAGGCTTCGTCGCCTTCGAAATGGCGCGCCGGCTGACGGCAATGGGTGAACAGACCGAACTGCTCTTCATGATGGATTCCTATCTGCCGGCGCAGCTCAGGCACGGTTCGTTCAAGGCCGGCGATAACGGGAAACGAATCGACTTCCACCTGCATCAGCTCGGCGCTCGCGACTGGAACGGCAAAATGGCATATCTCACAAGACGCATCCAGATCATCACCGAAGATCTGACCGCCGCCGCCGGAAACGCGCTCTTTAATGCATTTCTCAACCTGAAGTCGCAAAGGCCCTCGTTCCTGATAACTCGCAACATCGCCAGCCGTTATGCCTTCAGCCACTTCGAGCCGGGCGAGTACGCCGGCACCGTTCGGCTGATCAGGATGCAGGATCATCGCTCAGAAGCGGGACTCATGGGCTGGGAGGGCTGGATTAAGGCAAACACGGAGCTGATCAGGGCGCCGTACAGCGACCAGGGAGTCGGATCGGAAGAGTGCGTCGCAGTCTATGCACCGCAGGTCCGCAAACTCCTCGAATCCTGAACGCATTTCAAAGGAGAGGTCATGAGCAATCAATACGAACATCTGCAGATCGACACCACCGACCAGGGCGTTCGGACGATCACTCTCAATCGTCCCGACAAGCTGAATGCGGTCAATATCAGAATGTCCGAGGAGGTTCCGGCCGCCCTCGAGGAGGCTTCGAGGGACGATGCCGTCCGGGTCGTCGTCATCACCGGCGCCGGTCGCGGTTTCTGCGCCGGACTCGAGATCTCGCCGGCAAACATCGCCGCCATGACCGACCGCCGCAAGGCGTCGCGACACGAGCGCCTGGACGATCTGCACTGGGTCGGCCGCTGGGTGCTCGCCGTTGCGAACTGCGACAAGCCCGTCATCGCCGCCGTCAACGGCCCCGCCGTCGGCGCCGGCTGCGGACTCGCCCTCTCGGCCGACATCCGGCTGATCAGCGAAGCGGCAACCGTCAGCACCGGCTACCTCCGCATCGGACTCTGCCCGGACGCCGGCGTCAGCTACTTCCTGCCCCGACTTGTCGGCGTATCCCGCGCCACCGAACTGATCATGACCGCACGCGATATCAAGGCCGATGAGGCAGAACGGATCGGACTCGCCAGCCGGGTCTTCCCGGCTGACAACTTCCAGCAGGCCGTCGCGGAATACGCCGCGAAACTCGCCGCCGGGCCGCCATTCGCGCTCACTCTGACCAAACGACTGCTCCGCGAATCGCCCGATACCGACCTGCTCTCGCAGCTCCGCCGCGAACTCAGCGGCATCATGCAATGCTTCACTACTCAGGATACGGCCGAGGCCATGCAGGCCTTCGCTGAGAAACGGCCAGCCCGGTTTTCGGGAAAGTGATGAATTAGTTTCCAGTTGTAACTGCTCAGCCTTTGAGAAGAATAATTTAGACGCCAAGGCGCCAAGAGGGCCAAGATGGAATTCAGGGTCGGATAGCTCACACTTCCTCCATCTCGCCGATCGAACATCGGTTAGATCCGGATCTTCATTGCCTGAATAAAACTTGGCCACCTTGGCGCCTTGGCGTCTAATTTATTCTTCTCAAAGGCTGAGCAGTTACAACTGGAAACCAATTCACTCATCCCCCAGCGAAATGCCCAGTTCTCTCGCGGCCATGATGACGTCGTAATCAGGCGGGATGCATTTGCGTTCGCGGATGGCGCGTTCGAGCGGGACGGTGATGATGGATGAGGCCTGGTAAGCGACCATGACGTTCTTCTCTCCGCGTGCGAGCGCGCGGATGGCGGCCGCTCCGAAGCGCGTCGCGAGCAGGCGATCGGCCGGCGTCGGTTGTCCGCCGCGCTGAAGATGGCCGAGCACCAGCCAGCGCGTCTCGTGGCCTGTCATTTCATGGATCTCGTTCGCCACGCGTTCGGCGATCCCTCCGAGCCTCGGCTCGCGACCTGCCTCGCGGGCCTGGTAGACACGCTCTCCTCCGACCGGAACCGCGCCCTCAGCCGCGACGACAATGGCGAAGTTTCGCTTGCGGTGCCATCTGTCGCGGACCTTGCGGGCGATCGATTCGATCTTGTACGGGATTTCAGGCAACAGGATGACATCCGCGCCTCCGGCCATCCCGGAATAGAGCGCGATCCATCCCGCGTACCGGCCCATGACCTCGACCACCATCACCCGCTCGTGAGACTCCGCCGTCGCGTGGACCTTGTCGATGGCATCGGTCGCCGTCATCACCGCGGTGCTGAATCCGAAGGTCATCTCGGTCGCCATCAGATCGTTGTCGATCGTCTTCGGCACCCCGATGATCGGAATCCCCATGGCCGCCAGACTGCTCGCGATCCGCAGCGTTCCGTCACCGCCGATCACAACCAGAGCCTCCAGACCCAGCCGGTGAAATTCCTCGACCACACGATGCGAAACATCCACCTGCCGCGATACTCCGTCCTCGACCACCCTCAGACTGAATGGATTGCCGCGATTGGTCGTCCCCAGTATCGTCCCTCCAGTGTGGATGATCCCCTTCACGTGATGCCGGTTCATCGGATAGACCCGATCATGGTACAGAAGCCCCTCGAAACCCCGCTCGATCCCGAAGACCTCCCACCCGCGATTGAGCGCCCCCAGCACTATCGCCCGAATCACCGCATTCAACCCCGGACAGTCCCCGCCACCGGTCACCAGCCCGATCCGCTTCGCTTCGTTCCCCTTTTGTCCAGCCGCTTCATTCATACTCCCTTCAGTTTAGTTTTCATCCCCCAAACTTCAAAGAGAAAAATCACTCACCCCGCTCTGCCGCCCTTTTTACACGCCTTTCCGGCCTTTCACTTGCCGTCCCCCCGCCTTTTCGATAAGATCATCAGACTGAATGAACGCTCATTCAGCGCTGATAACTCCGCCCGGGTGGTAAATCTATGGAAAACAAGGTGAAGGAGGCCGGTCGAAAGACCGAGTCTGGAGAGGAAAAAACGCGGTACGGCAAGTCCGAGGCGATACTGCGGGCAGCGGCGAAAGTCTTTGCGCGGTCAGGGTATTTCAACGCGAAGGTATCCGAGGTAGCGAAGACGGCCGGGGTGGCGGACGGGACGGTCTATCTTTATTTCAAGAACAAGGACGATCTGCTGACATCGATCTTCAGTTGGGCGATGGAGGAGTTCATAGCGAGCGCGCGAGCGGAGTTGAGCCTGGCGGCGGATCCGCGGGAGAAGTTGAGGAGGTTTGCGCAGCTCCACTTTTCATTGTTCGAGCGTGAGCGCGACATTGCGATCGTATTTCAGATCGAGCTGCGACATTCGACGAAGTTCATGGAGCAGTTTTCGACGACGTATCTGGCGGAATATCTGCAGATTCTGAGAAACATCATCGAAGAGGGGCAGTTGGCGGGGATATTCCGGGCGCATTTGAATTCGAAGGTGGTGGCCAAGTTTCTGTTCGGAGTGCTGGACGAGATGGCGACCAACTGGGTGCTGAGTCACAAGAGCCACAGTCTGACGGCGATGGTAGATCCCGTGCTCGATATCTTTTTCAATGGGGTGATGGAAAGCAATGCCTGAAGCGAACTCCTCGACAACGATCCGGACGCTGATCGATCTGTTCAAGTATGCGACGGCGCGAGACAAGAAGGATCTGATCAATTACCGGAAGAACGGAGGATGGGAAGCGGTTTCGACCGGTGAGTTGACGTCGATGGTGAGGACGGTGGCGATGGGGCTCTACGCGCTCGGCGTGCGGAGCGGGCACCATGTCGGGATCCTCTCTGAGAACCGGTACGAATGGACGCTGGCCGATCTCGGAACGCTGGCCTGCGGAGCGACCGATGTGCCGATCTATGCCACGCAGGCTCCGAAGCAGGTAGCCTACATCCTGAACGACGCGGCGGTCGAGGTGCTCTTCATCTCGAATCAGGCGCAATATGAACGGGTCAGGGATGCGCTCAACAGCGTCCCGCGGCTGCGGGTGGTGATCTCATTCGATCCGGTCGAAGCGCCGAGCGGGAAGGTCATGAGCTTCGAGGAGTTTCTCAACTGGGGGCGCGCGGCAGACGAGTCCGAACCCGGGATATACGAAACGCTGGCAGCTGAGACGACACCGGAGACGCTGGCCACGCTGATCTACACTTCGGGAACCACCGGCGAACCGAAAGGGGTCATGCTGTCGCACGGTAATCTGGTCAGCAACGCGCTGACCAATTTCAAGATCGCACAGCTGACAGAGAACGAAGTGGCGCTCAGTTTCCTGCCCTTCTCACACATCTTCGAGCGGACGACGATCTACATGTACCTCTACGCGGGGATGACGATCTACTACGCGCAGAGCGTGGAGACGGTCGCTCAGGACCTGGCCGATGCGCGGCCGAACTTCATGACGAGCGTTCCGCGGCTGTTCGAGAAGATCTATGCGCGCGCCATGGAGAAGGCCGAGCAGGGCGGCGGACTGAAGTTCCGGATCGCGAACTGGGCGGTCGATATCGGCAGGCAGTGGGCGCGGATCGTGAGCGAGGGCGGCGAGCCGGGAACGGCGCTGTCGCTCAAGCACAAGGTGGCGGACGCACTGGTCTTCACGAAGTGGAGGCAGGCGATGGGCGGCCGGATCAGGGCGCTGGTCTCCGGCGGCGCGCCGCTCTCGATGGATCTGGCGCTGGTCTTCTACGGCGCGGGACTTCCGATCTATCAGGGTTACGGGCTGACCGAAAGCTCGCCGACGATCACGGGCAACCATCCGATCCACAACCGTCTCGGGTCGGTGGGCAAGCCGATTCCCGGAGTCGAGGTGAAGATCGCCGAGGACGGCGAGATCCTCGCCTCGGGTCCGAACATCATGCAGGGATATTACGGTCGCGAGGAGGAGACGGCTGAGACGCTGACGACCGACGGCGACGGCCGCGTCTGGCTGCACACGGGAGATGTCGGATACCTCGACCACGACGGATTCCTCTACATCACCGACCGCAAAAAGGATCTCATCAAGACGAGCGGAGGCAAGTACATCGCTCCGCAGCCGATCGAGGGCGCGATCAAGCGAAGCCGCTTCGTCAACCAGGTGGTGGTCATCGGCGATCAGAGGAAATTCCCGTCCGCGCTGATCGTGCCGAACATGGATGCGCTGAAATCATACGCTGCGCAGGCGGGGATCGAGGCGGCAAGCGACGCGGCCCTGGTCACGGATCCGCGGATCGTGAACATGCTCGAATCTGAGGTCGAACGCAACACCGACGATCTCTCGCAGTACGAGAAGATCAAGGCGATCCTCGTGCTGGACCGCGAAATGACGGTCGAGAACGGCGAACTGACGCCGACGCTCAAGGTCAAGCGGCGTATCGTGACCGAACGCAATAAAAACGCGATAGATAAGATGTACGCTGAAAAGGAAGCTCAACACGCCGGTCAGACGGCCTGAAGCGGAGTAACAGATGCTGCCGATAAAACTTAAAGTCGCTTCGATCGTCAGGTATACGCCGGACGTGTGGAGCTTTTCGATGAGGCCGGTGCTCGGCGCGAATCCGGATTTCGTCGCCGGGCAGATCGCCATTCTGGGAGTCGAAGGCTACGGCAGCTCCTATCTGGCGTTCGCATCGGCGCCGGAGGATCCGGACCTGGAATTTCTGGTCCGTCGCGGACAGCCGGCGAAGGCGGCCGGCGCCCTGTTCGAGCCCGAGCCGCCTGCCGAAGTCATGCTCAAGGATATCGTCGGCCGCGGATTCCCTGTCGAGAAGCATTTCGGCAGCGACCTCGTCTTCGTCGCCATGGGAACGGGCCTGGCTCCGCTCCGTTCAGCGCTGCGTCATGTCTTCCGGATGCGCGACAGGTTCGGCCATATGGTCGTGCTCTACGGTGCGCGGAGCGTCGATGATTTCTGCTACCAGGAGGAGATGGCGACAGACTGGCGAATGAACGGAGTCGAACTGCGGCAGGTCATCAGCCAGCCCGGCGAAGGCGAATGGAGCGGAGCGACCGGATACGTGCAGAGCCTGCTCGACAACCTGATCCCGGAACTTGACGATCCGGTGGCTCTCGTCTGCGGATCGACCGAAATGATCGAACAGACTACAAACAGGCTCGTCGAACTGGGGTTCGAGAGCGAAAAGATACTGACAAACTACTAGGAGAAAGACCATGCAGATCAAGAAAGCCGCGGTACTGGGCGCCGGAGTGATGGGCGCTCAGATCGCCGCTCACTTAGCCAATGCCGGCATTCCCTGCCTGCTGCTGGACATCGCGCCGCGCGAGCTGAAGCCGGAAGAGGAAGCGAAAGGGCTGACGCTCGAATCGCGCGCGGTTCGCAACCGCATCTCGCAGGCCGGATTCGATGCCGCGCTGAAAGCCAAACCGGCCGCCTTCTTCACGGCCGACGCCGCATCGCTTGTGACCGTCGGCAACTTCGAGGACGATCTGGCGGCGCTCAAGGACTGCGACTGGGTGATCGAGGCGATCATCGAGAACCTCGAGATCAAGCGCTCTCTCTTCGAGCGCCTGGAAAAGCACCTCCATCCTGAGGCGATCGTCAGCTCGAATACATCGGGCATCCCGATCGCTGCGCTGGCCGAGGGACGCGGCGACAACTTCCGCAAGCGGTTCCTCGGGACGCATTTCTTCAATCCGCCGCGATACCTCTACCTGCTCGAGATCATCACCACGCCGGAGACCGATCCGGCGGTGACCGCGCTGATCGACGAGTTCTGCGACCGGACACTGGGCAAGGGCATCGTCTACGCCAAGGACACGCCGAACTTCATCGCCAACCGGATCGGCACGTTTTCGATGCTCGACGCGATAAAGGTCATGCTCGAGGGCGGATACACGACGGAGGAGATCGACGCGCTGACCGGCCCGGTCATCGGACACGCCAAGAGCGCGTCTTTCCGGACGCTCGACGTGGTCGGGCTCGACACCTTCGCTCACGTCGCGCGCAATCTGTATGACGCCATCCCGAACGACGAGCAGCGCGAGACCTTCAAACTGCCGGACGTTCTGGCGAAGATGGTCGAAAACAAGATGCTCGGCAGCAAGACCGGCGGAGGGTTCTTCAAGAAGGTCGGCAAGGACATTCAGACGCTCGACCTGAACACATTCGAGTACCGCGAGCGGCAGAAACCGAAGTTCGCCTCGCTCGATGCCGCGAAACAGATCGACAGCCTCGAGGAGAGGCTGAGAACCCTCGTTTACGCCAAAGACCGCGCCGGCGAGTTCCTCTGGCGGACGACGTCCGAATCGCTGCTCTACGCCGCCAACCGCATCCCTGAGATCGCCGACAACATCGTCGAGGTCGATAACGCGATGAAATGGGGCTTCGCTCACGAACTCGGCGTCTTCGAAACCTGGGACGCGATCGGCGTCGAGAAGTCCGTCGCCAGAATGAAGGAAGAGGGACGGACCGTCCCATCGGCCGTCGAGAAGATGCTGGCCGCAGGAACCACCAGCTTCTACAGGACGGAGAACGGCGTCCGCCACTACTACGACTTCAATTCCGGATCGTACAAACCCGAGCGCATCCCGGAAGGCGTTCTGATCCTGAAATCGCTCAAAGACCGCGAAAAAGTGATCAAAAAGAACGCGGGAGCGAGCCTGATCGATCTCGGCGACGGCGTGGCCTGCGTCGAGTTCCATTCGAAGATGAACGCGCTCGGCCAGGATCAGATCGGGATGATCCAGTACGCGATCAAGGAGGTCGAGAAGAACTTCGAGGGTCTGGTGATCGGCAATCAGGGCGAGAACTTCTCGGCCGGCGCCAACATCATGATGATCCTCATGGCTGCGCAGGAGGGCGAATGGGACGAGCTGGCGCTGGCCGTCCGCCAGTTCCAGAACACGACCATGAGTCTGCGGTATTCGGCCAAACCGGTCGTCGTTGCGCCGCATCACCTGACGCTGGGCGGCGGATGCGAGATGGTGCTCCACGCCGATCGCGCCGTCGGAGCGGCCGAAACCTACATCGGACTGGTCGAAGTCGGAGTCGGCCTGATCCCGGGCGGCGGAGGCACCAAGGAGATGGCCGTCCGCGCCGCCGAGATCGCCGAATCGGCGCCCGGCGCCGATCACTTCGAGGCGCTCAAGCATCACTTCGAGCTGGCCGCCATGGGCAAGGTCGCCACCAGCGCGGCCGAGGCGAAGAGCTGGGGCCTGATGCGCAGGGCCGACCGCATCGTCATGAACGACCGCCGGCTGATCGAGGAGGCCAAACAGACCGTGCTCAACCTGGCGCGCGCCGGCTACGTCCAGCCGCAGCCCCGTCAGGATGTGCTCGTCCTCGGTGAAGCCGCGTTGACCAAGTTCAAGCTCGGCGTTCACATGCTCAAGCGCGCCGGCTATATTTCGGAACACGACGGCGTGATCGGGCTCAAGATCGCCAATGTCATCTCGGGCGGCAATCTGACCCGGCCGACGAAGGTCTCGGAACAGTACCTGCTCGACCTCGAACGCGAGGCTTTCGTCAGCCTCTGCGGAATGAAGGCGACCCAGGAACGGATCGCTCATATGCTCAAAACGGGCAAGCCGCTGAGGAATTAGCCGGGAACGCCGAGCGACTGGGAGCGCCGAGCCCCCGGGAGCGCCGAGCCCCCGGGAGCGCCGAGCCCCCGGGA
>CALBSU010000064.1 GCA_937967285.1 uncultured Acidobacteriota bacterium | reverse complement strand
TACCGCTCAAGCACCGCCTGCATCGCCGGAACCTCGAACAGGATCTGGTTGAGCCCTGTCTGATCGGTCAGACTCGACGGATTCTCCGCGTTGTACTCGACGTAACGGACCTCGTTCCCGAAGACGAACGCGTCGAGCCGGCTGTTGACCGTCGGCGCGCCGTACCCCGGATCGACCAGCGCCAGCGACCGCTGCCGCCCGCTCACTCCCAGCCTGTCCAGCATTTCGGGCCGCTCAATCACCATCCCCGCCATCCGCGCCAGAGCGCCCGCCAGCACCTCTGAACTGCCCGCCAGCAGCTCATACTGCTCCCGCGTCAGAAAATGCGGCCGCAACGATATCCCCAGCTCCCGCTCTCCATACATCAGCCGCCTCGCAGCCATCCCGCTCTTCATCCGCCTGAAAAGTTCCGCCGTCAGCTCAGACTCCTCAGTCAAATGCCTGTGATACCAGTCAATCAGCTCTTTTCTCACTCAATTTTCCCTTTTCTTCAGTTTTACTCTTCACTTTTGCCCCTACCAGTAATACATTATTTCCACACGTTTGTGAAACTTGTGACAAATATCACCGACGATTGTGACGGTCGTCACAGACGATCCGATCGAATCGTCATAAACTCTCAACCAGTTAAATTGAAGTTATAAAAGGGACAAGAAGTAAAGTCCCGGAAAATCCCCTTAGGCTGGCACCTGCTGGAAGATTTGATTAGGAAGCTGAAACGCTGTAAAGAAACCGATATTTTCTGACAGTTAGAGATATTGATGAAAAGCCGCATCCCCGGCAATGGTAGCGCCGCGGGAGTGGCAGCGTTCCCGAAAATCTACCAGATTGGAGAACGGCTATGACAAAGAAGCTCTCAGTCCTGATTGCCTTCTTTGCTCTCGGGATGTATCTGATCTCAGGCCAGGTCGGGCTGTCCACCGCCCAGGACACGCTGGCCGCATTCAAAGACAACAACTGCGTCGAGTGCCACTCGAAGATCATGAATCCGCTCAGCATCACGAGCAAGTATGCTGAGTGGCACATCTCGCTTCACAAGGACAAAGGAGTCAGCTGCGACAGGTGTCACGGCGGAGATCCGAAGACCGGCGACAAGAGCAAGTCGCACGTTGGCGTATTGCCGTCGAAGGAGGTCGGCAGCAAGCTGCATCCGAAGAACCTCCCGGCGACCTGCAGTACCTGCCACGCACAACTGTCGAGCACATTCACCGAAAGCAAACACTACCAGAATCTGCAGAACGCGGGGCTCGGACCATCATGCACGACGTGCCATGCGCATATGGCGTCGGAGGTGATCTACACCGCCGAACAGACGCAGGAGCTCTGCGCGAGCTGCCACGATTCGAGCAACGCCATGATGCCGAAGCGTCCCGAGATTCCGACGCAGGCCAACGAGGCGATGCAGGCCATCCGCCGGGCCAACATGGTTGTGCTCTGGGCCGGCAGGCTGGTCGAGGAAGCCAACAACAAGAAGGTCAATATCGGCGGGGCCGAGAATGAGCTGAAGATCGTCAAGGCCATGCTGACGGAGGCCAAGGTCGGGTTCCACGCGTTTAATCTCGATTCAACACGGAAGAAGGCTGACGAGGCCTTCGAAACGGGCACGAAACTCAAGGATCAACTCCGAGCCAGGCTTTACCCCGGTTCCTAGTCTGATTTTTTACAAGTTCGCGTTATGAGCGCCGGACGATCTCGATCCGGCGCTCAACAGGGTCCAATCAATCACTCGAAAGTGTAATAATATGAAAAGAATAAAGATCGCGACAATACTCCTCTTCGCAGTCGCCGCCTTGATACCCGTCATCTCGACCAGAGTTGCCGCTCTGTCAAACTCGGGCGAAGCGGCGACGGAGAAGGCGGAGAAAGCGAATCCGGCTCCTCAGGATCCGTCGAAGTTCGTCGGAAGCGACAAATGCGCGGACTGCCATACCAATCAGGCTTCGCACATCGCAATCACCGCTCACCGGAAGATAAATGCCAAGGGCGCGAGCGTCGATATGGTTGGCTGCGAGGCCTGCCACGGCGGCGCGCGCGACCACCTCGCATATTACGCGAAGGCCCAGGAGCTGATAGCCGAGGGCAAGGACGCCGAGGCGCAGGCGCTCTATGCTGATCAGGCCAAGGCCGATGCAGCCAAGATGCGGTCATTCAGCACGCTGACACCGGCCCAGTCGTCGGCCATCTGTCTCAAGTGCCACGAGGGTACGCAGGGCCGCAGCGAGGAGCGGTTCAATTACCGCCGCAGCGAACACGCCCGGCACGGCGTCTCCTGCAACGACTGCCATTCCTCCCACTCGCCGAAGCGGACTGAGTTCCTGCTCATCGACGACGAGCCAGAGGGGTGCTACAAGTGCCATCAGGACCAGAAGGCGTCCTTCGCCCGTCCTTTCCACCACAAGGTGCCCGAAGGCGGGATGAAGTGTTCCGACTGCCATAACCAGCACGGCGGGTTTATGGCCAAGCAGTTGAGAAGCGCCTTCGGCGGCGACAATGCATGTCTCAAGTGCCATACCGACAAGGCCGGACCGTTCGCCTATGAACACGCGCCGGTCAAGGTCGAGGGCTGCCAGGCCTGCCACACTCCGCACGGATCGACAAATCCGAAGCTGCTCAAGAGAAATGAGGTCAG